>JANLYK010000174.1:0-5501 GCA_031365595.1 Chloroflexota bacterium
CCAGCTCGGGATCACGACGGTGTACGTCACCCACGACCAGGAGGAAGCGATGTCGCTGTCCGACCGGGTCGTGGTGATGAGCGAGGGCCGGATCGAGCAGATCGGGCCGCCGCCCGAGATCTACAACTTCCCGGCGACGCCCTTCGTGGCCTCGTTCGTCGGGACGCTCAACCTGCTGCCGGCGGCCGTCGTCGACGCGGCCGGCGGGATGGTCAGCGTGGCCGGCCAGTCGATCCGGACGCCCAAGGCGATCGCGACCGGATCGGATCGGCCGGTGACCGTCGCGCTCCGGCCCGAAGCCGTCGAGATCGGCGAGGCGGGCGGCGCGAACCGGCTGACCGGACGGGTCGAGGACGTGAGCTTCCTGGGCTCGATCGTCCGGACCCGGGTCCGGATCGGCGCCGACGCGTCGGTCTCGCTCGACCAGTTCAACGATCCGGCGTTGGCGGCCTCGGCGATCGGCGACACGGTCACGATCTCGTTTCCGCCCGAGGCGACCCTCGTCCTGGCCGGCGCAGCGAGCGCCTCGGCCTCGATCGAGCAGGCGATCGCCGAGGTCTGAGCGCCGAGCCAGCGCGCAGCCCGGACCGGACGATGCTCCACCCGATCCTCGACGGAATCGACCTCGTGGTCTTCGACAAGGACGGGACCCTGATCTCGTTCGAGGCGATGTGGTCGGGTTGGGCGCGCGAGCTCGGAACCCGGCTCGAGATCGCCACCCGCCGGCCCGTGGCAGGCGACATCTTCACGACGATCGGCTACGACCCCGTCGCCGACCGCGTCCTGCCCGGCGGGCCGCTCGCGATCGCGACGATGGCCGGGATCGAGGAGCTCATCGCGGCCGTGCTCCGACGCTGGTGCCCGAGCGTGAACGCCGCCCGCCGGATCCTCGCCGAGGCGTGGTTCGAACCCGATCCGGTGGCCCTCGCCGTCCCGCTGGCCGACCTCCCGCTGCTGTTCCGCGATCTGCGCGCGACCGGACGCCGGATCGCGGTCGCCACCACCGACGACCGGCGGCCGACCGAGGCGACCCTCACGGGGCTGGGCGTCTCCGCGCTCATTGACGACGTCGTGTGCGGCGACGACCACGGCCCGACCAAACCCGATCCGGCGACCCTGGGCGCGATCGGTGACCGGCTCGGCGTCGCGATCGAGCGGATCGCGATGGTCGGCGACACCCCGGCCGACGTCCGGATGGCTCGTGCGGCCGGGGCCCGCTCGATCGGCGTCACGAGCGGGGTCGCGGGGGCGGCCGACCTGGCCCCGTTCGCCGACGTCGTCCTCGCATCCGTGGCGGAACTCGTCGAGCGCTGAACCACGTCGACGGGGACGTACCTCTGGGCTATCGCGCCCGGACCCGCCCGCACCGTACGGTTCCGCCCAGGACTCGGCGCTAGAGCGGCGCCGTGTCTGCGTATCCCCCTCGAGGACTGCGAACACACCCGATGGCCCTCGCGTACGAGTCGTCCAAACCTGATTCGCTGCTCAGCCTCCAGGAGGTCGCGGCAGCCGCGGGGATCACCCGCGGCACGGCCCGCGCCTGGTGCGAGAGTGGACGCCTGCCGTCGATCCCGGGACCACACAACGAACCGGTCGTCCGGGCCGCCGATCTGCGCGCCTGGCTCGCCCGTCGGCGCCCGGCCGATGCCCGGCGGACGATCGCTCACGACGCGCTCGCCGGGGCCGACGCGCTGCAGAGACTGGCCGCCGAGGTCAGTGGCCGGCTCGACCTCGACACGATCATCGCCGACGTCGTGGTCGATGCGATCGGCCTGTTCGGCCTGTCGCGGATGGGCGTCTGGCTGTACGACGCGGGCCGCAGCCACCCGTTCCGCCTCGCCGCCCAGTCCGGTCTGGATCAGGAGATCATCGACTGGGTGTCTGCCCTCGAGGCCGATGCTCCGGCGGCCGGGCTGACCGCGATCCGCGAGCGCGACGTCGTCATCCTGCGCGACGTCGTCGTCGATGCCGTGCGCGACGTCAGCGATCGCTACCTCCGCAACGGGATCCGGAGCCTGTGCCTCGCCCCGATGGTCTTCCGCGACGAACCGCTCGGGCTGTTCGTGCTCTACCACGACGAGATCCACGATTGGACGTCCGAGGAGACCTCTCTCGCCCGCGGCCTGGCCGATCAGCTCGCGACCGCGGTCGGCAACGACCGGCTGCATGATTCGGTTCGCTCGCTGGCCGCCCGGCTCGAAGCCGTTCAGGATCTGGCCGTGCGGCTGAACCGGACCCGCGGCCTGGCCGAGATCGCCGACCTCGTTGTCGAGGGGACAGAGCGCCTGATCGACCACGACTCGATCCGGGTCTACCAGGTCGACCACGAGACGGGCTGGTGCGAGCCAGTCGCCTTCAAGGGCCATATCCTCGGCTCATCCGACCCGGACCCCAACATCCTCCGCGTCGAGATCGGCGAGGGTCTGACCGGCTGGACCGCCGCCCACAATCAGGCGATTCGGGTCGGCGACGTGGCTGCTGACCCGCGATCACTCCTTCGCTTCCGCACCCCGTCGACCGAATCGATCCTGACCGTCCCGATCAGTTTCGAGGACGTTGTCCACGGCGTGATCGTCCTGTCCGGCGAAGGCCGCGACCGCTTCACCCCGGATGACCAGGCCACGCTCACGATCTTCGCCGGCTACGCGGCCCAGGCGATCGTCAATGCCGCCCAGCTCGACCAGCTCGACCGCCAGCGCAACGAGCTCGAACACCAGCTGGCGAGCCAGCGCAGGCTGCTCGAGGTCAACGAGCGGCTGATCTCGACGCGCGATCCCAAGGGCGTCCTCGAGATGATCGCGGACTCGCTCAAGACGATCGTCCCCTATGACTCGCTGACGATCTATCGCTGCGACTTCGAGGCCGGCGTCCGCCGGGCAGTCGTCGCCCGCGACCGGTTCGCCGAGGTGATCCTCGAGTACGCCGGCCCGCTCGAGATCGGAATCACTGGCTGGGTCGTGTCGCACGGCGAGGGCGTTCTAGCCAACGACGCTCTGGCCGATCCGCGCTCGGTCCAGATCCCGGGCACCCCGTACGAGCCCGAATCGATGATCGTCGTGCCGGTCCGCGTCGCGGGCGAGGTCGTCGGGACGTTGAACGTCGGGCGGATGGGCGGAGAGGAAGCGCACTTCAGCCAGAACGAGTTCGAGCTGGTCCAGCTGTTCGCGGGGCAGGCGTCGCTGGCCCTCGAGAACGCCGAGGCCCACGGCGCGATCACCGTCCGTGCCGAGCATGACGCGTTGACCGGGCTGCGCAACCACGGCGCGTTCCAGCGCGAGCTCGGCCACGCCGTGGCGACTGCCGAAGGCGCGCCATTCTCGGTATTGATGCTCGATCTCGATTCATTCAAGGCGTTCAACGACACGTGCGGTCATCCTGCCGGCGACGCCCTGCTCGCACGGATCGCGGCCGCTCTTCGGGAGGCCACCCGAACCGACGACGCGCTCTACCGCTACGGTGGCGACGAGTTCGCGGTCATCCTGCCGCGGGCGGGGCGCGTCCAGGCGTTCGAGGTCGCCGAGCGGATCCGGCGGACGGTCGCGGCCCTGCCGTCCCCGACTGGCCCGCGGGTCACGATCTCGGCGGGGGTCGCCTGCTATCCCGAGGACGGGGCCACCAAGGATGATCTCGTCCAGGCGGCCGACCAGTCGCTCTATCTCGCCAAGCCGAGCGCCCACGCCGACGACCCGGGAACCGCCCGGCGCGACCCGTACCTGTCGGCGCTCGACGAGACGGCCCTCGCCCTGATGAACCGCCACGACCCCGACGACCTCCTCGAGACGATCATCAGCCGCGCGGCGGGCCTGCTCGGCACGACCCACGGTTTCATCTACCTGCTCGAGCCGGACGGCCGGACGCTCGTCGTCCGTCACGGGATCGGGATCTTCACCGATTACCTCGACTACAGATTGCCGGTCGACAGCGGCCTCTCCGGGCTCGTCTGGCGCGAAGGCCGGGCGGTTGCGATCGACGACTACGACGCTTCTCTCAATCGTGCCTCGGACCTGCCGACCCGCGTGTTCGGTGCCGTCGTCGGCGTCCCGCTCACGTCCGGCGGCCGGGTGGTCGGGGTGATCGGGCTCGCCTCGGGGAGCGACGAGCGGACGTTCGGGACGCGCGAGATCAGTGCCCTCAGCCGGTTCGCCCAGCTGGCCTCGATTGCCCTCGACAACGCCCACCTGTTCGAGGCCGCCCAGCGCGGCGCCCTGTATGACCCGATCACCGGCCTGCCCAACCGCGACCTGCTGACCGACCGGGTCAGCCAATCTCTGGCCTGGACCCGCGACGACGCCGATCCGATCGCCCTGATCCTGCTCGATCTGGACCGGTTCAAGGTCATCAACGAGAGCCTCGGCCACGCCGTCGGCGACTCGCTCCTCGTCGCGGTCGGCGAACGGCTCCAGCGCTGTCTCCGGCCGGGCGATACCGTCGCCCGCTTCGGCGGCGACGAGTTCGGGATCATCCTCGACGGGATCAGCGGCGTCGACGATGCCCGACGGACGGCCGACCGGATCCTGACCGAGCTGCGCGAGCCGTTCTCCCTCGGCAGCCGCGAGTGGTACATCAACGCCAGCCTCGGGATCGCGATGGCCTGGCCGGGCAAGGCAACTCCGGGCGACGCCTTCCGCGAGGCCGAGGTCGCCCTCGTCCGGGCGAAGGCGTCGCCGGGTCCGCGCTACGTCCTGTTCGAGCCCGAGATGAGTGCCGCGACCCTCGAGCGGGTCGAGCTCGAGAACGACCTGCGCCGCGCCCTCGAGCGCGACGAGCTCGTCCTCCACTACCAGCCGATCGTCGATCTGGCGACCGACCGGATCGTGGGCCTCGAGGCACTGGTCCGCTGGGAGCACCCGACTCGCGGCCTGATCCCGCCGCTCGCCTTCATTCCGGTCGCCGAGGAGACCGGTCTGATCGTCCCGATCGGGCGCTGGGTCCTCGAGACCGCCTGCCGGCAGGCCCGTCGCTGGCTCGACGAAATGCCGGACCTGCCGCTCGTGATGAGCGTCAACCTGTCGCCCCGCCAGTTCGGCCAGGCGAGCCTCGTGGACGACGTCCGGGACACGCTTGCGGCCTGCCACCTGCCGGCCGATCGGCTGGAGCTCGAGATCACCGAGTCCGTCCTGCTCGACGAGAACGAGGACAACGCCGTGGCCCTGCGCGCCCTGAGCGACCTCGGGGTCAAGCTCGTCCTCGACGATTTCGGGACCGGCTATTCGTCGCTGTCCTACCTGCGCCGCCTGCCGCTCGACACGATCAAGATCGACCGCTCATTCGTCGCTGGCATCGAGAAGGACGACTCCAACCTGCCGATCGTCCAGGCCGTCATCGCCCTCGCCCACGGGCTCGGGATCGAGGTCGTCGCCGAGGGCATCGAGACTGAGGCGCAGCTCGAGCGCCTGCGCGGCCTCGTCTGCGACCGCGGCCAGGGCTACTGGTTCGCCCGGCCACAGCCGCCGGCGAAGCTCACGGCGTTGCTCGCCGGCGGCGTCGCGCCCGCGGTCTGA
>JANLYK010000204.1:0-1986 GCA_031365595.1 Chloroflexota bacterium
GGGCGTTTTACGACGCCGGAAGCCACATCTTCGTCGGTCAGGTCGGCCCCGATGCCACGCCGGCGCTCGTCGGCGCGAGCCCGGACCCGAGCGACAATTCGGTCGACTTCCAGGCGACGCCGTTCCCGACGCCGGCCACGACCTCCAACCGGATCACCGTCCTGATCACAGGAATCGACTCGGGCCACGGCCGCGAGCACGCCCTGACCGACACGATCATGCTGGTGAGTGTCGACCCCGACGACGGCAAGGTGGCGATGCTGAGCTTCCCGCGCGACATCTCGAACTTCCCGCTGTACGGCGGCGGCACGTACAGCGGCAAGATCAACTCGCTGATGACCTACGCCCGCCTGCATCCCGAGCAGTTTCCCGATGGCGGCCTGCCGACGCTCGCGCAGGAGGTCGGCTACCTGGCCGGCGTGCCGGTGCAGTACTTCGCCGCGATCAACCTCGACGGCTTCGAGCGGATGATCAACCTGGTCGGTGGCGTCGATGTCGACAACCCCAAGCCGATCAACGACCCGGTCTACGACTGGTTCGACGGGACCCGTGGGTTCCACCTCGATGCCGGAAAGGTCCACCTCGACGGGCGGCTGGGGCTTGCCTACGTCCGGTCGCGCTACGGCGCCGGTGACAACGACTTCACCCGCGCCGCCCGCCAGCAGCAGGTCCTCGCCGCCCTGCGCAAGAAGCTGGTCACTCCCCAGGTCATCGCGAAGCTGCCCGATCTGATCAACGCGGTCGGCTCGTCGATCCGGACCAACTATCCGGTCGAAAAGGTCGCCGATCTGCTGACGATCGCCGGGAAAGTCACCGATGAGACCACGACCAGGAAGGTCCTCGGGCCGCCGTATGCCCTGCATCCGCCGACGAACACGACTGGCGGGACGTACACCCTGAAGATCGACTTCGATCGTCTGGCCCGCCTGTCGATCGAGCTGTTCGGGGCCGATAGCCGGTACAGCGACGAGGCCAGCGCCCCGACCTCACCTGCGAGTTCCGCCGCGCCGTGATCCGCCGGCACGCGACCACGTTCCGGCTGGCCCTGATGGCCGGCGACGCGCTCGGTGCTTTTTTCCTCTTCTGCGCTCTCTCGATCGTCCGGTTCGGGCCCGCGTGGCAGGACCGCTGGGCGGCCATCGGGCCCGACGCGTTCGTCGTCGCCGGCGTGTTCGCCGCGCTCTGGGTCACGACCCTGTTCCTCGCCAATCTTTACCGGATGCGCGCCCGCTGGTCGATCCGTTTGGAGCTGGTCGACGTCCTGCGTTCGGCGCTCGTCGTGGCCGTCCTGGTCTTCGGCCTGCTGTTCGCCTTCAAGCTGCCCAACGTCAGCCGCCTCTTCCTGCTCCAGCTGTTCGTGGTCGAGGCGATCGCGACCCTCGTCGGCAGGACAGTGCTGCGCCTCGGGTTCCGGCTGCTCCGCCGGCGCGGCGGGAGCGCCCGGTTCCTGCTCGTTGTGGGCGACGGTCCGGCGGCGCGCGACTTCGCGGCCCGGATCCGGCGCCACCGCGAGCTCGGCCTGCGGATCGTCGGATTCATCGCGACCGAGTCGGGCCCGCCTCGCCACCTCGGGCCGCTGGGCGATCGCCTGGGGTTCACCGACGACGTGCCGGACATCCTCCACTCGCGGGTGATCGACGAGGTGGCGATCTGCCTCGAGGCGGACCAGGCGGCCCTGGTGGAACCGCTTGCCCGTCTGTGCGAGGACGAGGGCCGGATCGTCCGGATCCCGCTCGATGGCGCGGCCCCGACGATCGCCGGCGGGCGGCTCGAGGACTTCGACGGGATCGAGGTCCTGTCTCTCGTCCGCGGCCCGGATCACGCCGCGGCCCTGCTCCTGAAGCGCCTGCTCGATCTCGCCGGGGCTACCCTGGGCCTCGTGGTCCTGTCGCCGATGCTGGCCGGCATCGCCGTCTGGATCCGGCTCGTGGACGGCGGCCCCGTCCTCTTCCGCCAGGAGCGGGTCGGGCTGAATCTCCGGCCGTT
>JANLYK010000103.1:0-4196 GCA_031365595.1 Chloroflexota bacterium
ACGCATTGAATCCTGGTGACACTGGCGGAGAGGCCATACCCGTTCCCATCCCGAACACGGAAGTCAAGCTCTCCAGCGCCGAAGATACTGAGAGGGCAGCCTTTCGGGAAAATAGGTCGTCGCCAGGATTTTTGCGTTTCCGGGGGAATTTGCCGGCGACCGCCGCGGGTCCGCACGATCCGCCGTTGATGGGCACATCCGTGCCGCCCGTGTCCCTGCGAGCATCTCCTCCGATCGTGCGTGGGTTGCCGCGAAGCCTCGGCCGGTAGACTTGATCCAATGACCGTTCCATCGACCACCGAGGAGGGTTCCGGGCTCGCGTCGCACGCCGGGCCGGAGACTTCCACCGGACGGGCCCCACATCCGGGCTCCGCGATTCCGCACCTCACCCAGCAGCAGAATTCCGGACCCGCCCGATCGGGGCGCGACGCCGTCGCGGGAACATGCCCGTACCTGCTCTCGGCCGGCGGGGCATGGCGCTCGACATCGCCGTCCCGGGATCATCGGTGCTCCGCCGTCGCGCCGGCGGCCTCCCAGTCGACGGACAAGCAACGTCGTCACTGCTTGTCGTCGGATCACGACCACTGCGCTGTCTTCCGAGCTGCGCGCGTCGCCCGCGCGAACAATCTGGTCGCCGGCGCGGATCCGGCGGCGGTCGACGGCGCGGATCGCGCCCGGCGTCCCCTTGCCCGGACTGCGCCGATCCTCCTCGAGCCGACCCGCCTCGTCGATCAGACGATGCGTCTACGCCTGGATCGAGCGCCTGGTCAGGCGGCCCTGGTCGGGCTGATGATCGTCGCCTTCGCGGTCGTCGCGCTGGCGCGCCTGTCCGCGGGAGCTGCTCCGGCAGCGCTTCCGTCAGCGCGTCCGTCCGTGATTTCCGTCGTGCCGAGCCAGGCTCCGACGCCGAGGCCGACGCCATCGGTCAGTCCCTCGGTGGCGCCGTCGGCCACTCCCGGGCCGTCGTTCAGGGCCACGTACACGGTCCGCAAGGGCGATACGCTCCGGGCGATCGCCACGAAGTACAAGACGACCGTGGCAAAGATCCAGGCCGCCAACGGGCTCAAGACGACGTCGCTCAAGATTGGTCAGATCCTGAACATCCCCTGACCTGGAGGCCCCCGAGCGATCGAGCGGCGGCGCGCGGTGCCGACGGCCCCGAGGATCAGTGCTGACAGGCGCGGCAGAACGAGGTCACGAAGCCGCCGGGCTTGACCTCGCTGATCCGGGTCCCGCAGCGCGGGCAGGGCTGACCGCCCTTGCCGTGGACCGCCAGCCAGTCGCGGGCCTGTTTCTCGAAGGTCGGCGGCACGCGCTTCCGAAGCTCGAGGATCGCGTGGTTCAGCGTGGTCCGGGTCGCCGCGTACAGGGCGTCGACCTCTTCCGGCGCGAGCGTCGATCGCTTCCGGAACGGGAGCAGTCCCGCGGTGTGCAGGACCTCGTCGCTGTAGGCGTTTCCGATCCCGGCGACGAACGCCTGGTTCTTGAGCAGGTTCTTCAACTCACCCGGATGGCGCTTGATCCGTGCCTGCCAGGCCTCGAGCGTGAACATCGGATCGTCGGCGTCCGGACCGATCTCCTCATCGGTCAGGCCCGGCACGACCCGCGCCACCCCGGCTGGCAGCAGGTAGACCTTGCCCATCTGAGTCGGGTCGCGATACCGGACCTCGACGCCAGCCTCGTCGGCCGGCAGCCACGACGCCTTGCTCGTCCACCGGGCAGAGCCGCGCGGCCGCCCGTCTCGGCCGCCGAACGCAATGACGACCGCGGTCTTCGACGGGCGCGGCGCCCCCGAGGGCGCGAGCTGGAGCCGGCCGGTGAGCATCGGGTTGACCACGACCCGATCGCGATCGAACCCGAACAGGAGGAGCTTGCCCCGGCGTCGGACGCTCGTCAGCGATTGCCCGACGAGTGCCTGGAGTTCGGCGGGTGTGCCGCGCACCGCGAGGGGCGCCGGCGCTTCGACGGACGTCACCGGGCGGCCCGCCAGGGCGGCGTGGAACGCGTCGGCGACGATCGCCAGGTCGGGCAATTCGGGCACGGTCGGCCGATTGTAGCCGCGTAAACCCCTGTGCTAGACTCCACCGGCCCTAGCAGGCAGACAGCTGAAGACACGTCCAGCCAAGCTCGCACGAAGGAGCGGACCGCGGCCCATCGAGCACGGACCACCTCTGATCGTTCCGGACCCGGCCTGGGCGCTGCCCAGGTCGTCGTCATGTCTGGGGACTACGCGACAGGAGAGACCAGACCGTTGACCGAGGAACAGCAGGACGGGGCCGTCCGGGCCGAGGCGAGCGCCGCCGACCAGGACCAGACCTCCGACCGGGCCGCCGCGGCGATCGCCGTTGCCGACGAGCCCGCCACCACCGAATTCGCCGCGATCGACACGACTGATGCGGCGACCGACGCCCCCGAGGCGAGCACCGATGCCCCGACCGCCGATGCGGCCGTGGAGGAGGCTGCGCCCGAGTCCGTGACGGCCGACGCCGTGACGACCGAGGACGCACCCGATTCGCCCGAGGCGAGTGTGACTCCCGATGTCGAGAGCGTCGAGCCGGTGGAGGCGATCGCCGACCCCGAAAGCGCCACGGCCGAGTCCGAGCTGACCGCCGACGACACCGCCGACGCGCCCGCAGCCGTCGAGGAGGAGCCCGAAGAGGCGCCCGCGCCGCGCGATCTCGGCCCCGAGCCGACCACGATGGAGGAGCTGCTCGCGGAGCAGGACTCGGATATCAAGAGTTTCAAGCACGGCGATGTCGTCGAAGGCACGGTCGTGCGGATCGACAAGGACGAGATCCTCGTCGACATCGGTGCGAAATCCGAGGGGGTCGTCAGCAACCGCGAGCTCTACGGCCGCAACGCCGAGTCGCAGCCGCAGTTGGTCATCGGCGACACGGTCCTCGTCTATGTCCTCCAGCCGGAGTCGCAGGAAGGCCACGCGGTCCTGTCCCTGCGGCGGGCGGGCCTCGAGCGCAAGTGGCGCTCGATGCAGGAACAGTTCGAGACGGGCGTCATCATCGAAGCCCCGGTCATCGACCACAACAAGGGCGGGCTCATCGTTGACTGTGGCATTCGCGGCTTCGTCCCGATCAGCCAGATCGTCGACTTCCCGCGCCGGCCGCAGAACGATCAGCCGCGCGACGCCGCGCAGGAGATCGCGGAGAAGCTCCAGCCGTTCGTCGGCCGGAAGCTTCGCCTCAAGATCCTCGAGGTCAACCGCAAGGCAAACCGCCTGATCCTGTCCGAGAAGGTCGCGCTGTACGAGGAGCGCCGCGAAAAGCGCGACGAGCTCTTCAGCAGCCTCCAGGTCAGCCAGAAGGTCACCGGCACCGTCCGCTCGATTGCTCCGTTCGGTGTCTTCATCGACCTTGGTGGGATCGATGGCCTCGTCCACAAGAGCGAGCTCTCGTGGAACAAGGTCAACAATCCCGAGTCCGGCTACAAGGTCGGCGACGAGGTCGAGGCCGAGGTCATCGACATCAACCACGAGCGAGGCCGGATCAGCCTGTCGATCCGTCGCCTCCAGCCGGATCCGTGGCACTCCACGGTCGCCGACTTCAACGTCGGCGATGTCATCGACGGCACGGTCACGAAGCTCGTCAACTTCGGCGCCTTCGTGCGTGTCCGCGACGGCCTCGAGGGCCTGATCCACATCAGCGAGCTGTCCCATCAGCGCGTCGCCCATCCGGGAGACGTCGTCCACGAGGGCCAGACGCTCAAGCTGAAGATCATTTCGCTCGATTCCGAGCGCCATCGCCTCGGCCTCAGCCTCAAGCAGGCTGAGGAGGCCCCGGCTCGTCCGGCCACCGAGCCCGGCGCCGCGCCGGCAGCGAGCAGCAGTGGCGGAAGTGCGCCCTCGTCCGCCCCTCGTGGCGGTGGCGAGCGTCGGCCGCGGCCGGAGCGCGGCTGGTCCGCGCAGGACGCGGTCCAGGAGCCCGAGGGAGGGATCGACAACACGCTCGCCGCGGCATTCGCCCAGGTGCGCGACCAGCTGGCCGCGTCCGAGGGGTCTCGCGACTCCGACGACGAGCCGGCGGCCGTGACCACCGAGCCCGAGCCCGAAGCGGTCGCCGAAGCGGTCGCCGAGCCCGAGCCCGAAGCGGTCGCCGAAGCGGTCGCCGAGCCCGAGCCCGAAGCGGTCGCCGAAGCGGTCGCCGACCCCGAGCCGGAAGCGGTCGCCGACCCCGAGCCGGAAG
>JANLYK010000222.1:0-17059 GCA_031365595.1 Chloroflexota bacterium
CCTTGTCGACGCCCAACCAGCTCGTCTCGGCCCACGGCGCGGCCGGCAGCGGGACGATCCAGCAGATCGTCGTCACGAACACCGGCACGGGGCCGCTGGCGAACAGCGCGCGGACCGCGACCCAGCCGACGAACTGGAAGGTGACGTTCGACCAGGAGACGATCCCGGTCATCCAGCCCGGCACGGACGCGGCCGTCACGGTGACCGCCACGATCTCCCCGATCGGCGAGGCGGTAACCGGCGACTACCAGGTCACGATCAACGCGGCGGCGGCCGGCGAGGGTGGGGCGGGCGCGGCCCGCGGATCCCTGCCGATGACGTTCACCGTCGAAACGTCGCCGATCTGGCTCCTTGCCGGGTTCGGCCTGATCGTCCTCATCCTGGCCGCCCTGTTCTACGTCTTCCGGACCTACGGCCGCCGATGACGGCCCCGTCGACCCGGCCGATCCGCCGGAAGGGCGGCCGGCCGCGACCCGCCACGGACACCGATCCCGCAGCCGCCGCGGCCGCCATCGGACGGCGACCGCGGACCGAGGGTGACGATCGGCCGCGCGCGCCGATCCGGACGCGCGGCCTGACCAAGGAGTACGGCGACCTCGTCGCGGTCGACCATCTCGATCTCGAGGTCCAGTCGGGCGAGATCTTCGGGCTTCTCGGGCAGAACGGGGCAGGCAAGACGACGACGATCCTGATGCTCCTCGGCCTGGCCGAGCCGACCGCCGGCCAGGCCCGGGTCGTCGGGCTGGATCCGGCCCGGCATCCGCTCGAGGTCAAACGCAGGGTCGGCTACCTGCCCGATGCGGTCGGGTTCTATGCCGACATGACCGGTCGCGACAACCTGCGCTACACGGCCCGCCTGAACCGGATCCCGCGCGACGAGGCCGAGCCGGCGATCGACGAGGCCCTCGAGCAGGTTGGCCTCGCCGCCCGGGCCGACTCGAAAACCGATACGTACTCGCGCGGCATGCTCCAGCGACTCGGCATCGCCGACGCCCTGATCAAGGATCCCGACGTCCTGATCCTCGACGAACCGACGACCGCGATCGACCCGCTCGGGGTCAAGGAGATCCTGGACCTCCTGCGCTCGCTCGTGACCGAGCGCCAGATGGCGATCCTCCTGTCGAGCCATCTCCTCAGCCAGGTCCAGTCCGTGTGCGACCGGATCGGGATCTTCGCGGCCGGGCGCCTGATCGGCCAGGGCACGATCGCCGAGCTCGCCCACCGCTTCGGCGACGACACCGCCCACGTCGAGGCGGAGTTCGAGACGACCGACGAGGCCGGGGTCGCCCGGGTGCGCGAGGTCCTGGCTGCCATCCCCGGTGTGGTCGACGTCGCGTCGCCCACGCGGGCCAATGGGGCATGGTTGGCATCGGTCAGTCCGATCGGCGAGGAGACCCGGGTCCGGCGATCCATCCTTGCCGCGGCCGCCGCGACCGGGCTCGATCTGACGTCGGTTCGGTCGGTGCCGCCGTCACTCGACGAGATCTACCGGCGAGCGGTCGAGCGGGCCGCCCATGGCCACGCTCGGGACGTCCGATGACCGCCGACAGCACGCCGCTGCCCGCCGGCGCCACGCCGGACTCCGCGGCCAGTGAGCCCGCTCCCGACGCGCGGGCGTCGAAACCCGCGCGTCGCCGCGACGTGGGTGCGACGCCGTCGCGGCGTGAGCGATCCGTGCCGCACGCGGGCTGGATGGTCGTGGGCGGCAAGGAGTTCGGGGACCATCTTCGGTCGGCGCGCTTCGGCATCCTGCTCGTGCTGCTCGGCCTCGCCGCCCTGATCCCGATGTACTTCGCGGCCGACGCGATCCGGAACGTCGGCTCGCAGATCACCGGCCAATCGTCGATCTTCCTGTTCCTGTTCACGATCGCGCCCAGGGTCGGCGAGGCCGCCGGCGCCGCCGCCGGCACGACCGGCACCCAGCTGCCGAGCTCGTGGGAGTTCATCGCGATCGTCGGCCCGCTGCTCGGCCTGGCCTTCGCGTTCGACGCGGTCAACGGCGAGCGCTCCGGCGGGACGTTGCCCCGCCTCCTGTCCCAGCCGATCTACCGCGACGACGTGATCAACGGCAAGTTCGCCGCCGGGCTGGCCGTGATCGGGCTCGTCCTGACCTGCATCGTCGGAGTGATCGCCGCGTTCGGGATCATCCGCCTGGGCATCGTCCCGAGCGCCGAGGAGATCCTGCGGATCACGTTCTGGCTGATCGTCACATTCCTGTACGTCGCGCTGTGGCTCGCGTTCGGGCTGCTCCTGTCGGTCGTGATCCGGCGGGCAGCGACGTCCGCGCTGGTCGCGTTCGGGACGTGGCTGCTCCTGACGTTCTTCGGCGGCCTGATCACCCAGGTCATCAACGGCGTCCTCGCCCCGATCAGCGGCACGCTCGAGGAGCAGGCCCGGAACCTGTCGCTCCAGCAGACGATTACCCGGCTCCTGCCCGACACGCTGTACAAGGAGGCCTCGCTCGCGATCCTGAACCCGCAGGTCTCGGCGGTCTCGAATCCGGCGACGATCGGCGGCTACCAGCAGGCGGCCGAGCGGATCCCGTCGCTCCAGTCGTTCGACCAGAGCCTCCTGCTCGTCTGGCCGCACATGGTCACGATGCTGGCGATCGCGATCGCCTTCTTCGCGATCGGGTATGTCAGGTTCATGCGCCAGGAGGTCCGGGCCTAGCCCCGAGTCCATCGCCCCGCATCAGTTGCGCGCCAGGGCAGCGTTACGACGGCCGGCAACCGGCCCGAGCCCCACATTTGTCCGTGTCGATCGCCGGCATGCGCGTGACGCGCGCGGAACGGCCGGTGAGGAGCTCACCGGCACCTGTTCAGCGGGTCCCGGACGTCGTAACGCGCGCTGGGCGCGCATTGCGGGTCTGGAGAGACGCGGATGGCACGGCCGTGATGGAATGACACCCATGGGCGATGAGGATCCGGGTTCGGACGGTCCGGCTTCGGTACGCGGGCCGGGCTGCGCGTGTGCCGTCGGCAACGAGTTCGGCGAGCGCCAGGCTCGTCGCGACCTGAAGGCATACCGCAAGAAGGGACCGGACCGGACGACGACCTGGCTGATCGACGGGCTGGCCGCGAGCGGCGTCGCAGGGATGACCGTCCTCGACATCGGCGCCGGCGTCGGCGCCGTGCATCTCGGCCTGCTTGCGGCTGGGGCCGCAACGGCGGTCGATGTCGACGGGTCGCCGGCGTACGTCGCGGCCGCCCGCGAGGAGGCGCGCCGGATCGGGCGCTTACCCGACGTCCGGCATGAGACCGGCGACTTCGTCGAGATCGCACCTCGGCTCGAAGCCGCCGATCTGGTCGCCCTCGATCGCGTGGTCTGCTGCTACCCCGACATGGACGCCCTCGTCCGTCGCTCGGTCGCCTTGGCGCGCCGCCGGTACGGGCTTGTCTATCCGCGCAACACGTGGTGGATCCGGGCCGCCGAGGCAACGCTGAACGTCGCCAGCCGGCTGTTCCGGCAGCGATTCCGGATCTGGGTGCATCGCACCGAGGACGTCGAGGCTATCGTGCGAGGGGCCGGGTTCGTGCCCAGCCTGAGGCGCTCCACGATCTTCTGGCAAGTCGTCGTCTTCGACCGCCCGACCTGATCGATCAGCGCATCGCGCTGACGTGATCGGGAGCGATGACGAGCATGACCCGAACCTGGTCGCGGCCGCCGTACCACGGATAGGGCGTGCCGAGGTACTTCAGCGACAGCTTCTCGATGTGCTCGACGGCTCCGTGCGTCGTCGTCTCGAGGACGCGCCCGCGGACCTGGAAGTAGTTCGACGGGTCGTCCGGATCAGCGACCGTGAGGGCAACGCGCGGGTCGCGTTCGATGTTCCTGACCTTCACGTGAGTCGTGACGCTGTTGACGAGGACGTGCTCGCCGTCGGTGTCGACCCAGACCTGGGTCAGCTGGGGCGAGCCGTCGGCCATGGTCGTGGCGATGAAGGCGAGGCTCGGCTCCTTCAGGAGGGCGAGCAGGTCGGCAGGAAGGATCAGGGCGGGCAACCTTTCGATCGTGACGAGCGGCAGACGGACGCGCATGGCGATTGTCGTCGAGCCACCGTGTGGCCGGCGATCGTGTCTGGAGACCGCTGGCGACGCGGACATTGCAACCGTCTAGGCCGGCGGGTAGCCCGTGATCGCCATGATCTCCTCGTACAGGGGCTTCAGGCGGTCGTACATCTTCCGGTAGACGCGGCGGTAGAGTTGGTCGTAGAGCCGGTGACGTTCCGGATCGGGGTCGAGGGTCTCGGCCAGGCGGGTCATCTCGCCGACTGCGGTCTCGATCGACGAATGCAGACCGAGCCCGACCGCCGCGTCGATCGCGGCACCGAGACCCGATGTCTCGTGAGTGTGCGGGCGGCCCGTCGGAAGGCCGAAGATGTCGGCGGTCAGCTGGATCGCGGCCGGCGACTGGGCGCCGCCGCCCGACACGCGCAGCTCGCGGAGCGGCACCTTCGCCCGTCCCGCCGCCCGCTCGCCGCCCTCGCGCAACGCGTAGGCGAGGCCTTCGAGGATCGCCCGGTAGAGGTGGGCCCGGGTGTGGACGTCGCCGAAGCCGATCATCGCGCCCTTCGCCTCGGGCCCCGGGATCCGGACGCCGGGCGTCCACGTCGGCTGGAGCATCAGGCCCATCGAGCCCGGCGGCGTCGCCCGGACGAGATCGTCGAACAGCGCCTCGGCGGCGATCCCGAGCGCGTCGGCCTGGGCGACTTCCGCCGCGCCGAACTGGCGCTTGAACCAGTCGACCAGCCAGTAGCCGCGGTAGACCTGGACCTCGAGGCTCCACGCGCCGGGGACCGCAGCGGGGTACGGCGGGACGAGCGGGATCGCCTCCACGTAGCGCCGCTGAGTCGTGTTGATGGTTGCGGCGGTGCCGTACGACAGCGACCCGATGTGCGGCTCGAGGGCGCCTGAACCGAGGACCTCGCAGGCCTTGTCGGCGGCGGCCGCGATGACCGTGGTCCCGGCCGGCAGTCCGACGACTGCCGCAGCCTCGGTCGTGAGCTCGCCGAGCCGCCCGCCGGGCGGGATCAACTCGGGCAGCCAGGCAGGATCGATCGGGGCGACCGTCCAGCGCCAGTCGCCGGTCTTCGCCCAGGCGAGGCGCTTGTAGTCGAACGGGAGATAGCCGACCTGGGCGGCGACCGAGTCGACAAAGCGCCCGGTGAGCCGATGGGTGAGGAACCCGCTGAGGAGCAGGTAGTGGCGGATCCGGGCGAAGAGCGTGGGCTCGTGGGCCCGGAGCCAGTTCGCCTCGCAGTCGGCCTGGAACGCGGCCACGGTCCGGCGGACACCGAGGGCGCGGAAGGCGAGCCCGTTGACGCCGCCGATCGGCGCGACGTCTTCGGCCCGGCGCTGGTCGAGCCACACGATCGCGGGGCGGAGTGGGGTGCCGGCCTCGTCGGTCACGACGATCGTGCCTCGCTGCGTGGTGAGCGTCACCCCGGCGATCGCGTCGCGGCGAGCCACGCCGCCGGCCCACAGCGCGGCACACGCTTGGCCGATCGAGCGCCAGTACAGCTCGGCGTCCTGCTCCGCCCAGCCCGGCTGGGGCGACACGTACGGTTCGATCGGCACCCGGCTGTGGGCGACGAGCGTCCCGCGCGGGTCGAAGACGAGGGCCCGGACCGACTGCGTGCCGACGTCGATGGCAAGGATCTGCTCGGCCGTCACGTCGCGCCGCCCCCGTCAACGTGCTCGAGCAGCACGCCGCGGTTCAGGAGCGCGTCCGGATCGAGCCGCCGCGCGATGTCGCCGAGCACGGCCAGCCCGAGCTCACCCTTCTCGGCGGCGAGCCAGGGCCGGTGATCCCGCCCGACGCCGTGCTGATGGCTGATCGTCCCGCCGTGGGCCACGATCGCGTCGCTCGCGGCGGTCTTCAGGCGCCGCCAACGCTCGAGTGTCTCGTCCGGGTCGACCGCGAGCCGGAAGACGTACGTCGCGTACAGGCTCGAGCCCGACGGGTACACGTGCGACAGGTGACTGAACGCATGGACGCGCTCACCGTCGTGGTCGGTCTCGAGTCCGTGACGAAGCGCCCGTCCGACGGCCGACGCGAGATCCGGGAGGCGCCGCCAGTCGACCGCGGTCTCGAGCGTGTCGATCGCATAGCCGAGATCCCACAACGCGTCGCGCAGGTCGGGCGTGCGGAAGCGGTTGCGCAGCCATTGCCGGCCAAGCGAGCCGCCGACGCCGGTTCCGCCCTGGCGCCGGACGATCGAGCCGACCTCGCGGACCGCGAGCTCGACGAGCTTCTCCGGCCCGGACGCAGCGACGAGCAGCAGGCACGGCTCCGGGCCGATCTTCCGGAAGCCGAGATAGGCGCGCAGGGCTCGGACCGCGCGACCGTCGCCGGCGAGCGCGAGGAGCGTCGCGGTCTCGAGCGGCGTGGACAGGCGGACCATCGACAGGGGCAGCCCGGCCCGGGCGATCGCCCGAGCTGCCTCGACGGCCCGCGGCCAGTCGGGCAGGAACCACGACGGGATGGCCTCGGTCCGCGGCTTCGACACGACCCGGACCGTCGCCTCGGTCACGATCCCGAACCGCCCCTCAGAGCCGAGGACGAGCTGGCGCAGGTCCGGACCGGCGGCGGATGCCGGATGCCGTGGCAGGTCGATGGTTCCGGCGGGGGCCTCCAGTCGGCCGCCCGCGAACAGCGCCTCGATCCGCCCGAAGCCGATCGACTGCTGGCCGGCCGAGCGCGCTGCCACCCAGCCACCGAGCGTCGAGCGCTCCCAGGACTGCGGGAAGTGGCCGAGGGTCAGTCCATGCGGGGCGAGGGCCGCCTCGATGTCCGGGCCCAGGGTCCCGGCTCCCAACGTCGCGAGGCCGCTTCGCTCGTCCAGGTCTCGCAGGCCCGCGAGCGCGTCCATCGCAACGGTGACCACCGGCCGGTCGTCGTCGGGATGGGGCGTCACGCCGCCGACCACGCTCGTTCCGCCGCCGAACGGAATCAGGCTGGCGCCTCGCTTCCGGGCCAGCTCCATCAGCTCGCGAACCGCGGCCGCGTCGGGCGGTCGTGCGACCGCGTCGGGCACGCGCCCGAGGCGCCCGCTCCGGAGCGCGACCCAGTCGGGCAGGCTCTGACCTCGGGCGTGCCGGATCCGATCGACCGGATCGATCGACAGGCGCCCGCTGGAGTCGTCATCGCCCAGGCGCGACGCCGCGAGACCCGCGACGACGTCCTCGAGCCGCGCATCCGGGATCGTCCGCCCCGGCCCGATCTCCGCCTCGAGCATCCGGCGCGCCGCGTGCGCCACGTGCGGCGGCGCGGCTCCCTCGTCGATCCAACCGTTCCAGCGCCGCACACCCATGGGTCAATGGTGCCGCATCGGCCGCTTCCGACGGCGCCCGCCGGGCTGGCGGCCGCTCGTAGACGTCTGCCGTTGAAGACGACCAGTCGGCGGCCGCCCCCACGATCACGCTTTCGCGGTCGTTCACGACAACCGGAACGATCGCCGATGGGTTCGTGGTCGGTTCAGCCGGACCAAGTCGTTCTGTTTGTGCGCAAGAATCTCGGATCAGCGTTCGTGGGCGCGGTTGCCGGCGGCAGCCCTGACGTCGCCCTCCACCACGATCACGCTTTCGCGATCGTTCACGACAACCGGAACGATCGCCGAGGAGTTCGCGATGGGTCAGCCGGGCCAATTCGTTCCGCTTGAGCGAAACGACTCCGAATCGGCCTTTGTGGGGAGAGACTCTCCGACGGCCGCCGCGCCGACGCGGAACGGAGACGCAGCCTCAGAATGGCGGCCAAGGGATCGCCGGCCAGTCCGGCCGAGGGAGCGGAAAGCGCCGCGTCTCGAGCAGCGCGTCGACCCGCCGCCGCGTGGCTGCGATCTCGCCCCGCGACAACAGCCCGACCAGGTCCCGCGCCAACTCGCCGCGCAGCGCGGAGCCGAGCCGGGCCAGCCCGTCGAGTTCGTCGGGCGCGAGCGCCTGCCCGCGCCAGCCCCAGAGCACGGTTCGCAGCTTCGGCTCCATCGAGAACGTCACGCCGTGGTCGACCCCGTAGATGTGGCCGTCACTCGTCGGCAGGAGATGGCCGCCCTTCCGGTCCGTGTTGTTGAGCGCTGCGTCGAACACGGCGATCCGGCGCAGGCGCGGGTCCGACTCGACGACCATCGCGACGACATCCACGGTCGGGTCCACCTCGATCCAGAGCTGGAGCGAGCCGTCCCCAAACGGGCCGTCGCGCCGGATCGTCGGCGGCACGATCCCCCAGCCGATCGCCTCGCTCGCAAGGTACGCGGCGACCTCGCGGTGAGACAGCGTCTCGTCGGGGAAGTCGTCGAGCGGCCGCTCGCCGGCGGTCGGCTTGTAAACCGCCTCGAGCACGATCGGCTCCTCGGGCGGCGGGCAGGGCCGGCTGACCCGGCAGAGCATCGCGTGATTCGACGAGCCCATCAGCCGCCCAACGAGCTCGATCTCGCCCTCGCGCAGGACGTCGAGGGTCGTCGCCGGGTCGATCATCGGGCGGGGTGGGCCGGGGTCAGTTGACGTAGTGGCCGTTGCGGCGCGGGCAGATGTGGCCCTGCGGATCGAGCGGCTGGCCGCACAGCGGGCAGGGCAGGCGTCCCGCCGAGACGACTTCGAGGGCGCGGTTCACGAACCCGCGCGCGACCTCGGCCGTCAGGCGGACGCGGAGGATGTCGGGACCGTCGTCGTCGTCCTCGTCGATGCCCTCGAAGGCCGCAAGGAGCTCGCCGGCCGGCGAGCCGGCAAGTCCCTCGACGCTCGACAGGTCAATGACGTCCTCGTCATCGTCCTCATCGTCGTCCTCATCCTCGTCGGTGTCATCGAGGTGGATGTGCTCGTCCTCGTCGGCTTCCGCGCGCGCCTCGACGAGGATCTGCTCGGCGTCGCCGTCCCAGCCGAGGGTCAGGGTCGTGGCCCGGAAGGTCTCGTTGATCGGCTCGTCGAGCGGCCCGGCGTCGGTCATGACGCCCTCGGCGGCCGCGGTGACGCCGCGCGCCTCGAGCTCGTCGAGGAGGACGCCGAGACGTTCGGCGAGGACGGCGACCTGGACCTTCTCGAGGACGACCGAGACGCTCTGGCCGGCGCGCCGGGCCTGGAGGAAGAACGTCCGGTTGCCGGGCTGGCCGATCGTGCCGGCGATGAAGCGATCAGGTGGGTCGAAGGAGAAGAGTCGTCGGGGCATCGACGGACAATAGCCTGAGATCGCCCGCCGCGCCGTCGCGCGGCGATGGGCGGCTAGCCGACCGAGACCGCAATCGTGTGGTGACCACGGGCGCCGTCGGGCGCCGGCGGGGTCCGGTCGGCCGTCTGGACCTCTCCTGTCCCGTCGGTGGCCCGGACCTCGATCGTGTGCTGGCCTGCGGGCGCGTCCCATGCGACGAGCCACTGGACCCACGTCGCGTCGGAGATCGGCGTCGTCAGCTTCGCTTCCTGCCAGTCGCCGCGGTCGATCGAGACCTCGACCTTGGCGATCCCGCGATCGGGCGCCCAGGCGATCCCCGCGATCGGCACACGACCTGCCGTCACCGAGGCGCCCTGGCGCGGCGCGTCGATCCGCGACTGGGTCAGGATCGGACCGTCCTTGGCCCAGCCGAGGGGGATCCAGTAGCCGTTGAACGCCTCGAGCGTCGTCAGCTGCAGCTCGCTCAGCCACTTCGTCGCCGACACGTAGCCGTACAGCCCGGGAATGATCAGGCGTGCCGGGAAGCCGTGGATCCGGGGCAGCGGCTCGTCGTTCATCTTGAGCGCGATCATCGGCTGGCGACTCTCGTCCATGACCCAGGCCGTCGGCATGCCGGCGGTCCAGCCATCGACGGAGCGTCCCACCAGCTGCGTCGCCGACGCCTGGACGCCGGCCATCGCGAGGACGTCGCGCAGCCGGACCCCCGTCCACTTCGCGTTCCCGACGAGGTTGCCGCCGACCTCGTTGCTGACACACGAGATCGTCACGTACTGCTCGAACAGGGGCAATTCGGCGAGGTCGGCGTAGGTCAGTCTGATCTCGCGGTCGACGAGGCCGTGGATCCGGAGACTCCAGGTTGTCGCGTCGACGTTCGGCGTCACGAGGGCCGTGTCGATCCGGTAGAAGGCGTCATTCGGGACGACGAGCGGGGTGAGGCCCGGCTCGGTCAGCTCCGCGCCGGCCGGGATCGAGGCAGTCTCGGCCGCACCGGGCAGGCTGACGGCGGGACCGCTTGTCGACGCGGCCGGCCCTTCCAGCAGGCGCCGTCCGATGAGCCCAGCCGCGGTCGAGGCGACGGCGACGGCTCCGGCCTGGATGAGAAAGCCGCGGCGCGACCAGGCGGGCATGACGAAGGCGGCTGGATTGCCGCCCGGTCTGATGCCCGCCCCGGCTGTGCGCAGGAGGAATGCCAGCACCTGGACGCCGGCCACGGCGGCGGCGAGGGCCACGATCATCGCCGTCGTCGGTGCGGCCGCCGGTGAGCGGAGGCTGGCAAAGAAGCCGGCGAGCGCGAAGGCACCGAACCCGGCGGCGGACAGGGCGAACGAACGCCGAACCGCCAGAACGCCGAGGGCCGCGCCGACCGCAGCCGCGATCAGGACGATCAGGATCTCGAACGCGAGCTTGTCATTGGTCCCGAACAGGGCGACCGCGACGTCCTTGGCCCCGGCCGGCTGGTTATCGATCACGAACGAGCCGATCGAGGCGAGGAGCGACGGGGCGCCGAGCACGCCCGCAACCAGTTCGGACAGCCCGATCCCCGCGAGAGTCGCGAGGGCGCCGGCGAGCGGCGGTCGGTAGCGGGCACGCAACCCGGTAGCGGCAGGCGCCACGGCGGGGGTGCCGTCGGGTGGGCGGTCGTCGAGCGAACGCGGTCGGGAGAGGGTGGTGTCGCTCATCTCGATCAGTATTCGTCGCAACGATGACGTCCGGATGTCGGACGTGCGGGGAGGATCCTCAGGGAGGTGTACTGGAGCCCGGCTCGCTGGCGCCGGCGGCTGCGGCGGCTGACGGCGTGGGTGTTGGCGTGGCCGGCGGCGGCGTCGGTGTTGGCGTGGCCGGCGGCAGCGTCGGTGTTGGCGTGGCCGGCGGTGGCGTCACTTCGGCCGAGGGTGGCACCGACACCTCCACCGACGGACTCGGGGATTCGCTCGGCAGGCTGCTCGGCGTCGGGCACGGCTCGTAGATGAGGTTGGCCGAGGGATCGGCCGACGGCACCTCGAACGAGGGCACGACGCCACTCGACGGATCCGGAGTCGGCACTGGATAGCAGGTGACCGACGGGCTCGGCAGTACGCAGCCGCGGCCTTCGACGAGGGCGCCCCATGACTTGCCGTACGGGGTGAACGAGCCATCGTAGAAGAAGATGGCCGGGTCGCGATTGACACCGCCGACGGTTCCCGGACCACGCTTCGCCCGCTCGAGCCAGTCGAGGTCGGCCGACAGCCAGTTCTTGTACTTGGCCTCGAAGATCCCGGGCAGCTCCAGGACCGCCTGGCCGCAGGCTCCCTCGGGAACCGACGCCTGGGGCTCGGTGCCGGGCAGGAACCACTCGTCCACGGTGGGGCTGCCGGTCCGCGGCTGGAGCCCGGTGAACGCATCGATCTTGACCCGGTTCAAGCCCTCGGGTCGGGCGAAGTCGTTGATCGCCCACTTGGCGGTCGCCTCCTGGAGGAAGCCCTGCCAGACGAAGGTCGTGACCTCGATCGAGAAGACCGGCTTCTTGGGCGAGACCACCGTGTTGTCGCTGTTGCCGTTCCAGGCGCCGACGGCCAGGGCGTACTCGCCGCCCGCTCGACCCTGTTCGGTCGGCGCGCCGATGAAGCCATAGGCGTTGAGATCCTTGGCATCGTTGTTCGTGCCCGTCTTGAGCGTGGCCGGGCGACGCGCCTTGTCGGGCCCGGTCAGTGCGAACTTGCCCCAGAAGGGGTTGACCCGCGAGTTCGTGTTGCCGGCCAGGATGTCGGTCACGATGTAGGCCGACTGGGGCTTGGCGACCTGCTCGCCCTCGGTCTGCGTCCACGGCGGGATCACATTCTTTCCGGACTGGTCGGTCACGCTCAGGATCGTCGTGTGGCCCATCTTCTTCCCGCCGTTGGCGAGCGTGCCGTAGGCGGTCACGAGATCGACCGGCCGGACCTCCTGGGTGCCGAGCGCGATCGACAGGCCGGCGGTCGCGGATTCCGACTGAAAGGTCATCCCGAACTCCTGGGCTCGGGTGAAGACGTGGTCGACGCTGTTGACCTGGGCGGCTTTCACCGACGGGATGTTCAGCGAGAACTGGAGGGCGGACCGAACCCGGACCGGGCCGCGCTCGCGGTTGTCGGCGTCGCCCGGGGTGTAGCCGCCGCCGAAGTCCGCCCCGGCGTCCATGAACATCGTGCCCGCGGTGATCGTCCCGTCGTCGATCCCGGTCAGGTAGTTGAATGGCTTGAACGCGGATCCGGGCTGGCGGTACCCGCTGCCGACGACGTCGTACTTCGCCTGGAACTGGGGCGTGCTCTTGGCCGCGTAATAGTCCGCGCTGCCGACGTAGGCGATCAGCTGGCCGGTCTGGTAGTCGAGGGCCACGATCGCGCCGTTGTTGATGTCCTTGCCTCGGAGGTTCTTCATCCACGACGCGTACCCGCCGGGGATCTTCAGGGTCTTGGCCAGCGCTCCGGGAATCTTGGAGTTCGGAACCACGGCCGCGGCCTTGACCCACCTCTCGGCGATCGCCTGGAGCCGGGCGTCGAGCGTCGTGGTGATCTGGAGTCCGCCGGCTTCGAGGGCCTGGCAACCGCCGTCCGCTTCACCGCAGAGCTTGGTGGCGAGTTCCTGCTGGACGGCCCACACGAAATGCGGCGCGACCCAGCGCGGCGTGGTCTGCTTCGCGACGAGAACCGGCTCGTTCTCGGCGGCGCGCAGCTCGTCGGGGCTGAACTCGTCCTTCGAGAGCGTCGTCCGACCGCCGGCGAGGAGCTCGAGGATCTGGTTGCGGCGCTGGACGATCGTCGTATCGGGCGGAACGACGAGGCGCGTGCCCTTCGTCGACGCGCACGCCTCGGGCGTGTCGTCAGGACTCGGTTCGACGCACTCCTCGACCGCGTTCCGGACGAGGTCGTAGTTCGACGGCGACTTCACGAGCCCGGCGAGGATCGCCGCTTGGGCGGGCGTCACCTCGTCGAGTGTCTTCACCCCGAAGTAGGACTTGGCGGCGGCGAGGACGCCGTACGACTGGTTGCCGTAATAGTTCTGGTTGAGATAGGCGGCGATGATCTTCTGCTTGCCCTCGACCCCGGGGTAGGCCTGGGTCAGGCGGATCGACTGGACGATCTCCTTGATCTTGCGCTCGGCCTGGCGCTTCGGGTCCTGGACGAGGGCCGGATCGAGCAGGCGCTGGCGCACGAGCTGCTGGGTGATCGTCGAGGCGCCCCGGCTGTTGCCGCGCAGGCTGTCGAACGCCGCCGCCGCGATCGCGACCGGGTCGAAGCCCGAGTTCTCCCAGAAGGTCTTGTCCTCGATCGCGGTCTGGGCGTCGATGATGATCGGCGGGATGTCTTCGAATGCAACGGTCTCACGCTTCTCGCCGCCGAACCGGGCGAGCTCGATCGTGCCCGTCCGGTCCGTGATCACGGATTGCTCGCTGAAGCTGATCTTGTCGAGCTCGGCCAGGGACGGGAGGCCCTCGGTGTAAACCGAGAAGGCCGACACGACGCCGACCGTGAGCAGGGCGGCGAGGATCGCGAAGACGGCCCAGATCGCGAGGGCGATCCAGCCGGCCGCCGAGGGCGAGGTCCGGGCGGCGATGTCGCGGGCCGGGCGGCGCTCCGCGCGAGGGGCGTCGTGCACGTGGTACTCCGGGGACAGGGGAGGGGGCTCGTCTGGCGAAGGATGCCATCGGATGCTGCCCGGCGCAGGAGTTGCCGGGTGCGTGGACCCTTACGACGGTGTGACAACCCCGGATGTGGCGTTGGATGGCTCTCGCCGAGCCAGAGTTTCAGTTGAGACTCAGTCTCGACAAGTCGAATGGATCCCGCTATCCTCCCGGGCATGGCCGCCAGCAATTCGATCGTCTCCGCCTTGGGCGACGCTGGATACCGCCTGACCGCGCCGCGCCTTGCGGTGGCCGACCTGATCGCGACCCACGACGGCCATTTCACGGCATCCGACCTGGCGGCCGCTGCTCGCGATCGGCGGCTCGGGATCAGCCGGGCGACCCTGTTCCGGGCGCTCGACCTGCTCATCGAGCTCGGCGTGGTGGAACGCCTCGACCTCCCGACCGGCGAGCACGCCTACGTCCCGTGCGCGCCGGCCCATCACCATCACGTGGTGTGCTCGCGCTGCGGACGGACGGCCGAGGTCGACGACGCCGGGCTCCTCGGGGCCGTCCGCGAGATCGAGCGCCAGAGCGGATTCCGGATCGACGCCCATCGGCTGGAGATGTTCGGCCTGTGCCGGCATTGCCTCGCTCGGACGGCCAGCTGAGATGACCCGCCCCGTCGTCGTGAAACCGTCAGGCTTGCTGCGACCGAGTCGCATGGAGCACGTGGACGTGGACGGTTCGAGATGATGCCGCTCGCCGCCCTGCTCCCGTTCTTCTCCACCCTCCTCGGCGGGATGGCCGCCCTGCGGTTCCACCATCGCCTCCATCCGTTCATGGCCTTTGCGTCCGGCGTTCTCGTTGCCACCGCGATCGTCGACCTCCTGCCGGAAGCCCAGGCGCTCGTCGGGCCGGAGCGCGGAGTGGAAGTCGGGATCGCCGCGCTCATTGGCTATCTCGTGTTCACCCTGATCGAGTCGTTCATCCACCAGCAGAGCTTCGAGCACGCCCTCGACCACGATCACGCTCCGGGCACGGCCGAGGCGCACGAGCACGAGCACGAGCGTCCGGCGGTCGGGGGGCTCCTGGCGGTTCTCCCGCCGGCCAGCCTGATCATTCACAGCACGCTCGACGGCCTCGCGATCGGTCTCGCCTACCAGGCGGGAGCCGGCCTCGGGCTGATTGTCCTCCTCGCCGTCCTGGCCCACGACTTCGCCGACGGGATGAACGTGGTCACGCTCGCCCTCGAGGCGGCGCGCGGACGGCGGCTGGCCATCGGGTTCCTCGTTCTGGACGCGCTGGCGCCGGTGGTCGGCGCGGGACTCAGCCTCGTGATCGCCATCCCCGACGTCGCGCTCGGCTGGCTGCTCGGCTCGTTCGCCGGCGTGTTCATCGCGATCGGCGCGAGCCACCTGCTGCCCGAGTCGCAGCACGAGCGTCCGTCCGACGGGCCGCTCCTGATCGGGCTGTCCGCGTTGGGCGCGGTGCTCGTCCTCGTCGTCCGCTCGATCGCGGGCTGACCGCCTACTGCTGGTAGTGCTCGACGATCTCGGCCGGGCGCGGTTCCGCGTCGCGTGGGTCCAGGCCGGCGGCCCGTCGGGCGGCTCGCTGGTGAAGGAGGTCGTAGGCCCGGTCGAGCTCGACCTTGATCGCCTCGAGCCGTTCGTGCTCGTCCGCGGTCAGCCCGTGGCCATCGCCCGCGTGCTGCCAGAGGTGCTCCTCCTCGTCGGAGAGCGAGTTGATCCGTCCGAAGATGTCGTCGTCGGCCATGGGGAACCTCGTGAATTCGAGCGTCGTTGAATGCGTCGTTCCAGCCTACGCCCGGCCACGAGCGGCGTCCGTTCGCGATCAACGCTCGTCGCCGAAGCGATCCGAGTATCGAACCTGACCCTACCCGTCCTCTGCGCTCGAAACACTGGCTTGACCAGGCCGTCAAGCGCCTATATCGTGCCGCGATGTATCGCTGACCGGAGCAGTGCCGGCGCCGAATGGATGGTTGGAGGATTTCGTGAAGATGTCCGCCCGCGTCGCCGGAGTGTCGATCATCGTGTTCGCCGTGCTCGGCATTCTCTGGTTCAACCTCGAGAGCACGCCGCCGCGGCTCGGGTTCGAGGACACCGACGACCCGTCGGTCATGGTCCAGTTCATCCGGGAGAATCCCGCGGTCTTCATCCAGGCCGGAACGACCCTCCTTCTCATGTCCGTCACCCTGACGATCGCTGTGCTCTCGGTCGCGACCCTCTTCGCCTCAGGATCGGACTCGGTGAGCCTCCGAGCAACGTCCGCCTTCGGGCTGTTTGGCGCGGGGCTGTTCCTCCTCGGCGGCGCGGTCCGGGTCGGATCGTCCGGTCCGCTGCTCCACATGGCGGGCCTCCGCGAGGAGTGGGGGGCGGCGGCCTACGTGGCGGCCCAGGTCGTGAGCCAGGCCGTCCTGATCGGCGGGACGCTCGCGCTGTGCGTGTGGGCGGTCGGCCTGAGCCTGATCGGCGCCCGCACAAAGGTGATCCCGCTCGCGCTGTGCGTGCTCGGGGTCCTCCCGGCCTTCCGGATCGTGAGCGGCATGTTCGGCCCGCTCGGTCTCCTACCGGACGCCGACGTCCTGTGGATCCTGAGCCTCCTGTCGATCCTGGGGACGATCATGTGGTCCCTGATCCTCGGCATCGTCCTCCTGGTTCGGAGCTTCCGGTCGACCCACGAGCTCGCTGCCGCTGACCCGGCGACGGTTGGCGCCTGAGCGCCTCGCCCACCGAGTTGGTTCACGGCCGCAGATACGGAGGAACGCCGGTGACCTGGATGATCGAGAGCGAACGGGACGCGCCCGTTGACCCGGCCGATGTGTTCAGTCTGTATGCCGATCCATCGACGTGGAGCCAATGGGGCCACAACGCGACGTGGGCACGCGCGAACGGCCCCTTCGTCACAGGCGGGACCGTGGACGTGAAAGCCGGCTACGGCAGGGTCTACCACTGCCGGATCCGGCGCCTGGTTGCCGATCGTGCCCTCGAACTCGACGTGCGACCCCCGCTGATGAAGGTGATTCAGACCTACGAGGTGGAACCAGCCGCGGTCGGGGCTCACATCCGGCACATTCTCGAGATCTCGGGCCCGCTGGCAGGCCCGACCCGGCTGCTCCGTCTGGACCGGGTCTATCAGGGTTGGCTGGACAAGGAGGTCGAGAAGCTCGTCGCGATGGCCGCCTCGCGGAGCGCTCGGATGACCTCCTGACTCAACGATCGGCGAGGCTCGTTGGTCAGCGAATCCCTGCCACGCCAAGGATGTGCGGCAGGCTCGTCACGACCCCGAGGCCGACCGCGATCA
>JANLYK010000226.1:0-2558 GCA_031365595.1 Chloroflexota bacterium
GCCGCGGCCGAGCGGATCGTCGAGATCCTCGAGGTCGCGATCGACGACCACGGCGAGGCGCACTGGGTGACGACCGGCGGGTCGGCGCCGGCCGCGATCTATCGTCATCTCGCGACGTCGCCGCTGCGCGAGGAGCTCGACTGGCGGAAGGTCCAGCTGTGGTGGACCGACGAGCGGTTCGTGCCGGCGGACCACCCGCTTTCGAACGCGAAGATCGCCAATGACGCGCTCCTCGATATGCTGCCCGGGCGAAACCACGGCATCCAGATCCCGATCGACCAGGTCCATCCGATCGAGACCGGGGCCGCCATCGGGGGCGGGCACGACGAGACGTGGGCCGCACACCAGTATGCCGAGGACATCCGGGCGGACGGACCCGACACGAACGACGACGGCTGGCCCGCGTTCGACCTGATCCTGCTCGGCATCGGCTCGGACGGACACATCCTCTCGGCGTTCCCCGGCTCGCCCGCGTTCGACGCGCCCGAATGGGTCGTCGGGGTGCCGGCGCCG
Organism: Chloroflexota bacterium; assembly: GCA_031365595.1. GTDB lineage: Bacteria > Chloroflexota > Limnocylindria > Limnocylindrales > CSP1-4 > CF-46. The sequence continues at coordinate 514 of JANLYK010000226.1, forward strand.
ACACACATCGAGCCGCATGTGGCCCGGGTGACCCTGAATCCTGCCCTGGTCGTGGCGGCCCGGGAGCTGATCGTGGTCAGCCACGGCGCCGAGAAGGCGGGGATTCTGCGTGACATCCTCAACGGCGAGCGCGATGAACGGCGACTGCCCGCCCAGCTGGCCCGCCGATCCGGTGCGACGTGGTTCCTGGATCGAGCGGCCGCCGGCGTCGAGTGACCGGCCGACACGAGACGACGGCGATCACCCTGCGACGGGCCACGGGCGATGACGCGAGCGCAGTCGCGGATGTCTACCTCGCATCCTTCCACGCCGCCTACGACTTCCCGCTCGCCCATCGGGACCACGAGGTCCGGAGCTGGATCCGCGACGTCATCGTGGCGACCGCCGAGACGTGGGTCGCCGTCGAGGGCGACTCCGGGCCGGTCGTGGCGATGATGGTGGTCGGGCCGGGCGAACTCGACCAGCTGTACGTGGCCCCGGATCGGCTCGGGCAGAGCATCGGACGGCGGCTGCTCGAGCAGGCAAAGCGGTCGTCGCCTGGTGGACTCGCGCTGTTCACGTTCCAGGTGAACGCCCGGGCACGCCGCTTCTACGAGCGACACGGGTTCAGCGCGACATGGTTCGGGGACGGCGCCGCCAACGAGGAGGGCCAGCCGGACGTCCGCTACGTCTGGCGCCCCGACTCGGCGTGACCTTCGCCGAGGATCGTCCGCCCGACCGGATCGTCCGCGCCCCTGACGGCGTCGGGATCGCGGTCTTCCGGGCCGGACCGGAGTCCGCCGGCGCCACCGACGGACGGCCGATCGTCCTCGTTCACGGCGCGACGGCCGACCACACGACCTGGCGCACGAGCGGACCGCTGCTCGGCGTCCGCCACCCACTCCACGCCATCGATCGGCGCGGGCGCGGCTCCTCGTCGGACGGCGCGCCCGGCACTGACTACTCCATCGAGCGCGAGTTCGACGATCTGGCCGCGGTCGTGGACGCGATCGCCGCCGAAGCCGGCGGGCCGGTCGACGTCGTCGGGCATTCGTACGGCGGCCGGATCGGGCTGGGCGCTGCGCTCCGGACCGCGAACCTGCGCCGGCTCGTCTGCTACGAGGGGGCGCCGCCGGACCCCGACGGGCCCGGCTATCAGGACAAGGACGCCGGCGCGCTTCGACGGATCGCGACCCTCGTCGCGGCCGGCGATCGCGACGAGGCGCTGGCGACGTTCATGGGCAGGATCGTCGGGATGCCGGAGGCCGATCTCGCCGCGTTCCGGGCCGACCCGATCTGGCCTCGCCGGGCGGCAGCAATCGACACGACCCTGCGCGAGCTCCGGGCCGAGACGAGCCCCGCAGGGTCGCTCGGGACGCTCGGCGCGGTTCGCCAGCCGGTCCTCCAGATCCTCGGCGGGGCGAGCAGCGAACCCTTCGCGGCCGCGACCAGGGCCCTCGACGCGCGGCTCCGGGACGGCCGGGTGGTCACGATCGACGGCGCGCGCCATGCCGCCCACCACAGTCACGCCCCCGAGTTCGTCGCGGCAGTCGAAGCCTTCCTCGACGCGCCGGACGTGGCAGACTGACAGCCATGGACCTCCTCTCGTGGATCATTCTCGGCTTTGTCGCGGGAGCCCTGTCGGGGGCGGTCGTCGGCGGCCGGACGGCCCGCGGCTGCCTGCCGAACATCGTGGTCGGCGTCCTCGGTGCGATCGTCGGTGGCTGGCTCGCCCGGCAACTCGGCTTCGGGACCGGCGAGGGCCTGATCGCCGCGATCGTCGTGGCCGTGATCGGGGCGATCGTCGTCCGGGTCATCCTCGAGGCCTTGAGCCCCGACCACCGCCGCTGACGCGGCGGCACGGCTCCCGGCGCGCCCCTCGGGGTCGGGCTACCATCGATCCATGACGAACGCGACCGAAGCCGCGAGCACGCCGAGCGCGGACGCCGCAACGGCCACGCCCCCCACCGACGACCGTCCCTACTCCCCCGGCCTCGAGGGCGTCCTTGCCGGCGAGACCTCACTGTCGAAGGTCGACGGTGCGAATGGCCGCCTGATGTACCGCG
>JANLYK010000227.1:0-2414 GCA_031365595.1 Chloroflexota bacterium
CACAGCAGCTCGTCGTCCGTTGCCGGCTCCGGGGCGAGACCTGGCTCGGCACCGATGGACCGGAGCAGGTCGATCCCCGGCCCGAATCGGCGCGGCGTCAGCGGATGGGCCGGCCCGAAGTCGTAGTCGAGCGAACGCGGACCGAACACGAGAAGCGGCTGGTCGGGCATGGCGGCCACGATAGCCGCGATGGGTCGGAGCCGGGCGAGTACCATCGCCCCATGAGCGACCTCCTCGTCGTCCTCGCGATCGTTCTCGTCGCCGTCCTGATCTGGCGCGGACCAAAGACACTGCCGAAGATCGGCCAGGCGCTCGGGCGCGGCGTCCGGGAAGCCCGATCCGAGGCGTCGAAGCTCGGCGACCGCCCCGACGGGGATCCGCCCGCCTGACGGACCCGGCTACCGGCTGACCGGCCCGCGCTGACGGCGGCGCCCGGGTCATCGATCCGCGTCGGGCCGTCAGGATCGCTACCCTGACCCCGTGCACGATTCGATCCCGCCCAGCGTCGAGAGCCTGCTCGAACGCCCCGGCCCCGGCCCGCACCGGACGACAATCCTCGTCAGCGGCCGCGAGCTCGAGACCCTCGCCGACCTCCCGCCCCTCCGCGATCGCCTGCTCTTCGTCGGGTTGAACCCGTCTCCGGTCAGTGTCGAGTCCGGCCACTACTTCCAGGGGCGGCTCGGTCGGACGTTCTGGCGGCGCCTGATCACCGCCGACATCCTCCCGCCCGACACCGACATCGACACCGCCGACGACACCCTCGCCGCGGCCGGCCACGGCGTGACCGACCTGTTGAAGGTGCCGACAGCACGCGACGAAGCCAGCGACGCCGTCCTCCGGGCCGGCGTCGGTCCGCTCTGGCACAAGGTCGCGATCTGGCGACCCGCGGCGATCGTCTTCGTCTGGAAGCGGGCGGCCGAGATCGTCGCCGCGCGCAAGCTCGAGGAGCCGTGGGGCCAGCTCGAGGGCGTCGCCCTGTCGGGCCGGCCCTGCTTCCTGATGCCCGGCCCGTACGCGCCGACCGAGCAGGTCTCGGCCGCGCTCAACTTCTTCCGCAACCTGGGCGCGTCACTCCCCCGCTGACGCCGCCCCGACGAGCGTGAGCCGGCCGGAGCCCGGCGGTCCGAGCCGAACGCGGACATCGATGTCGCAGGGAAGCGCCTCGTCCTCGCCGAGATCGCGCGTTTCGTACGGCAGGTGGCGACCCGCGCCGGGCGCCGCGAGGATCGGGAGCGCGAGCGGAATGGCGACCGCCTCGGCGGCCGCGGCGTGGTCGGGATCGGTCCGTGTCAGGACGATCGCGCGGATTGCGCCGTGTCGTCGCTCGACCGCATCGAGGATCATGTCGAGCGCGGCGTCGGACGGATCGCACGGATCGACGAGCACGAGCGCTCGATCGCCGATGAGCGACGTCTCCCCGACCCTCCCGGGCAGGCCGCCCGCCGCGCCGAACGCGAACGTGATCCGTGCCGGGTCCTCGGCCACGATGCGCGGCGCCGCAGTGGGTCCCATCCGGATCGATTGACCGACCTCGGCGGCGGTCCGGCCGACGCTCTCGATCAGGCGCTGGAGGACGCTCGTGGTCGGCACCCACATCGCGATCTCCCCGGATGCCATCTGGTCGAGGGCCTCGGATGGCGTCACCCAGCGGTGAGCTACGACCTCGTCGACCTCGAACACCGGCTCCGCGCCTTCCGGGAGGTCGGCGACGAAGAACCAGGTCGAGAACCGGCGGGGCATGAAGGACGGCGTGACCCAGTGGGCGACGGGCACAAGAAGGTCCGTGCGCAGGCCAAGCCCGCCGCCGAGCTCGACACCGACCTCCTCCGATAGTTCCCGGAGCGCCGCGACGTGGAGCGCCAAGGCGGCGCCTGGCCACTCGTTTCCGCCGAGGGCGCGCGCCGCGTCCGCCGCCGAGCGGGCCGACCGAGCCGCGACCTCAGGAGCCGCGTCGGCTGGGTCGACCTTGCCGCCCGGGAACACGTGGAGGCCGGCCCCGAAGGCCATGGTCGATGGTCGCTGCGTGAGGAGGACCTCGGGCTCGCCCGCGCCGGCCGACGCACGAAGCAGGACGACCGTCGCGGCCGGCTGCGGGTCGGGCGGTCGGCCGTTGGTCACCCTGCCATCGTAGCGGTGGTGCCGCCCCGGACCAACGGGCGGTGCCGCCCTGCGCCGGACCCCTTGATCCCGCGACAGGACGGGCGTACGGTCCTCATGTGCCGCGTGACGGCGGCTCGGGAGGGAACGGAGGGGTCGCGATGATCGGATTCCGAGACGAGCGTGGCCGGGACGCACGACGACCGCGCGCCGGCGGGACGCGGATGGTCGTCCTGATCGCGGCCACCGTCGGTCTGCTGGCCTCTTCGGTCAGACCCGCGACGGCCGCCCCGGCCGGCGCCGATCGGGTCAAGGCG
>JANLYK010000235.1:0-3260 GCA_031365595.1 Chloroflexota bacterium
GTTCGACACGATCGGCCACCTCGACTTCGTGAAGCGCTACCTCGCCCCGCACGTGACGCCCGGCCAGCTCGCGGCGGCGCCCGAGCTGTACGAACCGCTCCTCGTCGCGCTGGTCGAGACGGGCACTGCCCTGGAGGTCAACACGAGCGGTCTCCGCCAGCCACCGGCCGAGACCTATCCGGCAGCCCCGATCGTCGCGCGCTACGCGGTGCTCGGCGGCACCGCCGTGACTGCCGGGTCCGATTCTCATCGAAAAGGATCATTCACAAGCGGCCTCGAGGCGGGGTATGGTGTCGTGGCCGCCGCGGGGCTCGGGCAGCTTGCCTTCCGTCGAGGCGGATCCAGGGTCGCCGTGATCCTGCCAGATCGCTTTCGCACCCGGGGGGGTGTGGACGGGGCGTACACCTAACGAGGCAGGGCAGTCCGTCGTTATGACCATCGACGACGCAGCGATCGATCGACTCGTGACCGAGGCCCAGGACGGGGATCCGTGGGCGTTCGGAATGATCTTTGATCATTACCACGAGGCGATCCATCGGTTCATCGCCAGCCGCGTCAACCGCCCGTCGGACGCGGAGGACTTGACGCAGCTCGTCTTCGTCAAGGCCCTGGAAGCGCTCCCGCGCTACGAATCGCGGGGCATTCCCTTCGGGGGCTGGCTGTTCCGGCTGGCCCGGAATGCGGTCATCGACCACGCTCGAACACGGCACGACCACGCCGACCTGGACACGATCGCCGACCGGGCTCACGGGGATGCGGGACCCGAGGAGATGGCCGCTGTTCACCAGGAGCTGGCCGCAGTCGCCGCGGCGTTGGCCAGCCTGACCGACGAACAACGAGAAGCGATCGAGTTGCGCTTCTTCGCCGGCCTGTCGGCCCGCGAGGCGGCGGAGGCGATGGGCAAGCAGGAAGGAACCGTCCGCGGCCTCCAGTTCCGGGCCATCGCCGCCCTCCGGCGACAGCTCGGGCTCGATCTCGACGGCACCGAAGCCGTCGAGGTGCGGGTGCCGCGCCGCGCAAGCGCAACGACGGATGGATGAGGACATGCAGGTCATCGAGGCCGGGGATTTCGAGATCGAGCGGCGACTCGAGTCGTACGCCCGCGCCCGGCTGAACCCGGATCCACCGGCGATCGCCCGGGTCCGCGCCCGCGTGATGCGCGAGGCTCGACTGCAGGCCGACCTGCCCCGGATCACAGTCCTCGGGGCCTCGGCCGCCCGCCGGTCTGGCGGACCGCTTGCTCGACGGCTCTCGATGGCATTTCTGGCGGCCGCGGTCTGGCTCGGCGTTGCTGCGGGCTCAATCTTTGCGGCCCAGGCCGGCGGGCCCCTCTACCCCGCTCGGATGTGGCTCGAGCAGTCGACCCTGCCGGGTGAGCCGGCGGCCCGTGCCGCGGCGGAGCTCACTCGCCTGGATTCGCGTCTGGCCGATGCCCTGACCGCCGCCGCGCGTGGCGACGCCGGAGCGGTCCAGGCCGCCCTCGACGCCTATGGCCAGATCGCGGATGAGATGATCACCGCGGCCGCCGGCAACGTCGATCTCGAACGCCTCGTCGCGGCCGCGCTCGACCGACATCTTGCCGTCCTCGGCGAGGTCGCATCCCGGCTGGCCGACAAGGACAACGTCACCGCTGCCGGCGCGGTCGAGGCATCGATCGCCCGGGCGATCCATCACAACCAGGACACGATCGATCGACTCGAATCGGCCGCACCGCCAGCCGGCTCCGGCGGATCGAGCGGCCCAGGCCTCGGCGGGCCGGCCGATGGCGGAAACGACGACCCCAAGGCAACGAAGGCGCCGAAGCCGACCCCGGCGGATCCGGTGAAGCCGACGCAGGATACGAACCCGAACAAGCCGACAACGGAACCGACGGCGAAGGCGACGCCCGAGCCAACCGTCAAGCCGACGCCCAAGGCGACGGCCCACGCCACCCCGCCGCAGCACACGCCCCGCGGCGACGAGGACAACTGAACGTCGCGCGTCCGGGCGTTCCCGGCTCGTGAGCTTGGTCCTGGCACGGGCTTGCCGCAACCGCTCCCCTGATTCACGGTGATCGGTCCAGTGTTCGAACTGACCGTGCTGGGGGCAGGCCCGGCGTGGTCGGATCGGCCGTCGGCCGCGGGAGCTTCGTACCTGGTCCGCTCGGAGCAGACGGCGATCCTGCTCGACCTGGGCCAGGGCGTCTTCCCGCGCCTGATGGCGGCGATCGAACCAAGCACGCTGGATGCGGTCGTGATCAGCCACCTGCATCCGGACCATTTCATCGATCTGGTCCCGCTCCGGCACTACCTCGCATACCAGCTCGGCTCGGCGCATCACGTTCGGGTGATCGCGCCGGATGGCCTGGCGGGCCGAATCGACGCGCTCCATGATCGCCCCGGGTTCACGGCCGTGACGCTCGACTGCGAGGCGCCGCCGCTCGACCCGATTCTGGTCGGGGATCTGACGATCGAGGCTCGGCGGGTTCGCCACACCTCGGACAGCCATGCGATCCGTGTCGCGCCACCTGCCGGACCCGGCCTCGTCTACTCGGGGGACTGCGGGGTGGCCGCGGACCTTGCGCCGTTGATCCGGCCCGGTGACACGCTCCTCGTCGAGGTGTCGTTCGGCGCGGGACCGGTGCCGCCGGGGTCGATGCACCTCGACGCCCCGGCGATCGCGGATCTGGCCCGGAGCACCCGACCCGGTCGCATCCTGCTCACGCACCTCCAGATGGGTCTCGACCGGGCCGCTCCGGTACGGATCGTCCAAGCCGCTCTGGACGGTCCGGTCCTTCTCGTCGAGCCCGGCGACATCCACGACCTGCGCGGGACATGAAGAGACCGGCGCGCGACATCCGCGCCCCGGTCTCGGGGTTCGCTCGGGGACAGCGAGCGCGTTAGCGGCGGCGCGCCGATCGTCGAGGCCGGCTCGACGCCAGGCCGCCGATGAGGACCGCGGCAAGGCCGATGAGGGCCAGTCGCCATCCGTCGCCACTCGGCGCCTGGGCGGGCGCCATCGTGTCGGTCGGAGGAGGGGTCATGCCGGGCAGGCCCGTGATCCCGGCGACTTCCCCGGACAGCTCGTCGGTCGCGGCGGGCTGAGCGGTCTCCGACGGGAGGGAGCCGTCGGTCGGCTGGTCCGTAGAGTCGTCGGTCGGCTGATCCGTGGACGAGTCGGTCGGATTGTCGGTCGGCTGATCCGTGGACGAGTCGGTCGGATTGTCGGTCGGCTGATCCGTGGACGAGTCGGTCGGATTGTCGGTCGGCTGATCCGTGGAC
>JANLYK010000238.1:0-7030 GCA_031365595.1 Chloroflexota bacterium
GATCCCGACCGGCCAGCCGTCGACATGGGCGAAGCCGGTGACGAGGGTCTCGCCGTAGCGCGGCTTGAAGTCGTGGAAGCGGCTGCCATCGACCAACCGGGCGATGATCTCGCGGACCTCGACCGGTCGGCGCGGGTCCGCGGAGACCGCGGCGTACAGCCCGGCTTCGTCGACGGCGGGCGGCTCGGGCGCGAGCCGGTCCCAGGGCGAAGGCGGTGGGCGGCGGTTCAGGTTGGCCACGATCGATCGCCCGAGCGCGATGGCGTGCTCGTCGTCGAGGGCGAGATGGTCGGCGACCCCGGAGATCGCGGTATGGACGTCGCCCCCCCCGAGGTCCTCGGCGCTGACCTCCTCGCCCGTTGCCGCCTTCACGAGCGGCGGTCCGCCGAGGAAGATCGTGCCGGTGCCCTTGACGATGACCGTCTCGTCGCTCATCGCCGGCACGTACGCGCCGCCCGCGGTGGACGAGCCCATGACGAGCGCGACCTGGGGGATCCCGGCCCCCGACATCCGGGCCTGGTTGTAGAAGATCCGACCGAAGTGCTCGCGATCGGGGAAGACGTCGGCCTGGAGCGGCAGAAACGCCCCGCCGCTATCGACCAGGTACACGCACGGCAAGCGGTTCTCGAGGGCGACCTCCTGGGCGCGAAGGTGCTTCTTCACCGTCATCGGGTAGTAGGTCCCGCCCTTGACCGTCGCGTCATTTGCGACGATCACGCAGGTCGTGCCCTCGATCCGGCCGATCCCGGTCACGATCCCGGCCCCAGGGGCATCGTCGTCGTAGAGGCCGGTGGCCGCGAGCGGACTCAGCTCCAGGAACGGTGCTCCCGGGTCCAGCAGACGATCGATCCGCTCGCGGACGGGCAGCTTGCCGCGCTCGCGATGGCGGGCGATCGATCGGTCGTCGCCGCCGGCGCCGCGCTGCGCGACCACCGCGTGGCGTTGGCGCAGGTCCGCGACGAGCGCGGCCATCGCGTCATTGTTGGCGCGGGTCTCCGGGCCGGCCGGATCGAGACGAGTCCGCAGGACGGGCATGGCGCCAAGGATAGGTCGGAACTGGACCGTTCCGACCGGCGTCGGCGGCGGATGGTGATGCTCCGCGCCCTCATCGTGTCGGCCGTCGTCCTCGTCGCGCTCGGCTGCGGCCAGACGGCCGTTCCCTCGGGTTCGGCGGCCGCGTCTGCCTCTCGCGCGCCGACGTTCATCCCGCTCCCGTCCGAGTCGCCGGCGTCGACTCCGGAGCCGTTCGCGATCGTGTCGATCGAGACGCGCGGCGGCGAGTGCCCGGCCGGGGCGTGCGGCCGGCTCGTCACCATCGAGGGCGACGGCACGCTCCACGAGGTGATCCCGACCGATCGGGTCCTCGGGACCGTGCCCGAGCCGGCACTCGATGCACTCCGGATCGAGGTCGAGCAGGCCAACTCCCCGCTCCTCCAGAGCAGGCCATTCACGGGCGAGCGCCCGACGGCGTTCGACGGCCAGGAGACGATCTACTCGTTCCACGCCTCGACCGGCGACGAGGTGTTCGCTTCCTGCACGGTCGCGATCGACCCGAACCACCCACTGTTCCAGGCGCTCGCCGCCGCCATTGCCGCGGGCGGCGGGCTCTGACCGCCTGATCCGACCGCCTTCCCGACCCTTGACCGCGCCCGCCTCATAGTTGATGATGTTTGTGTCATCAGGAGGAGCGTTCGATGTCGATGACCAGCCGCATGCTCAAGCACGCGCGCGGCCGGGCGGGCCTGACCCAGCGCCAGCTTGCGGCGAAGGCCGGGATCCCCCAGGAGACGATTGCCCGGATCGAGTCGGGCCGGGTGGACCCACGGGTCGGCACGCTGGATCGACTGCTCGAGGGATGCGGCTTCGGGCTGGAACACCTGCCCCGCCTCGGGATCGGCATCGACCGCACGCATATCAACGCCCTCCTCGACCTCTCGCCGTCGGAGCGGCTGGCCCTGGCAATCGATAACGATCGGCACTTCGTCGAGCTTCGTCGTTCCATCCGGAGGGTCGCCGAGTGAGTGAGCATCCGCGCCTGGAGGCGGGCGCGATCCTGGGTGCCTTGCGCGATGCCGAGGTCCGGTTCGTCCTGATCGGCGGTCTTGCATCGCAGGTCCATGGATCGCCGTCGTTGACCCTCGATGTCGACATCTGCTTCGCTCTGGATCGCGACAATCTGGAGCGGCTTGCGGGCGTCCTGGCTGATCTCTGGGCGATTCGGCGCGATCTGCCGGTCGGCGTGACGGCGCCGATTGACGTTCGGGCGCTGCGAGCCGGCGATGTGTTCACGCTCCGCACGCGCTACGGCGATCTGGATCTGCTCGCCCGCCCGGATCCGGGCTTCGACCATGACATCCTGGCGAAGCAGGCCATCTCGGCCGAAATTCTCGGGGTGGTCGTCCGCGTCGCAAGTCTCGACGACCTCATGGCGATGAAGCGCGCGGCCGGCCGGCCCAAGGACCGGATCGAGCTCGAGATCCTCGGCGCCCTCCGCGAGGAGCTCGACCGGCGCTGATTCAGGGGACTGTCGGGCTCGGCCCGAGGACGTCCGCCACGGCCGCCCGGAGGTCGGGCCAATCGAACCGGAACCCGAGATCGAGAGCCCGGACCGGGGCGACCCGCCGCGAGCCGAGCGGCAGGATCGACTGCGAGCGCATCACGAGCCGGAGGGTCCACGCGGGGACGCGCAGCCACGACCGGCGACCGAGCGCCAGGCCGATCGCGTCCGCCACCTCGGCCTGGCGGGCGGGTCTCGGCCCAACGACGTTGACGATTCCGTCCGCGCGCGGGTCGTCGATCGCGAGGATCAGCAATCGGACGAGGTCGTCGATGTGGATCCAGCTCATCCACTGTCGTCCGTCGCCGAGTGGGCCGCCGAGATGGAGCCGGAACGGCATGGCGTAGAGGCCCAGGGACGGGGCGTCCGGAGCGAGGACAAAGCCGATCCGGGCGATGACGACGCGGACGCCGCCGAGACGGGCCTGTTCCGCGGCGGCCTCCCACGCGAGGCAGACCTCGGCGAGGAACCCGGCCGAAGACGGGCTGGTCTCCGTGGCCGCCACGGCGTCCTGTCCGGTGTACACGTCGGTCCCGGATGCGCTGAGAAGAGTTCGTGGACGCAGATCGGGCGGGAGCGCCGAGACCGCGGCCACGACGGCCCGGGTCGCGTCCAGCCGGCTGTCGAGGATCGAACGCCGGCGGCCAGGCGTCCACGGTTTCGGCCCGACGGCGACCCCGGCGAAGTTCACCACCGCGTCCATCCCGCGCAGCGTGGCGGCGAGGCCTGGAACATCGGACGGCGACCATGCGATGAAGCGCGCTGTCGTGGAAATGCGCCGCCGGGCAGATGCCGGGTCGCGGCTCAGGACGACGACCTCATCGCCGCGGGCGAGCAGGGCAACGGTCAGGTGCCGGCCGAGGAGGCCGCTGCCGCCGACGATTGCGACCTTCATCGGTCGAGTCGGGACCAGGCCGCCACCGTCGGGATCGCGAAGCCGACGACATTCAGCCCGCCGTGGATCGCCGCCATCGCCGGGATGTCGAGGAACGGAATCCCGAAGGTAGTCCCCGTCGCGTACGCGGTCGCCAGGGGCATCGTCAGGAACAGGGTCGCTCCACCGACGAGCAAGCCGATCCGTGCGATGCGATCCGGCTCGTGCCGGCCGATCGCGATCGTGGCCGCGCCGATTCCGATGCCCGCGGACGACACCAGGACGGCCCCGATCCAGCTGATGATCGGCAAGCCGAAGAATCCGAGAGCGGTCAGGGGCATGCCCACGACCAGGGACGCGAGGATTGCCGCGGTCGCGCGACCCGGTCGCGCCCGAGCCGCGAGCGCTCCGGCGAGTGTGAGGACGAACCCGGCCACGTGGAAGTGGACAGCCGTGAGGAGCACGATCGTCCGTCCGAACCCGAACGGCTGAAGCGCGGCTCGGTCGATGACGGTCCAGACCGCGCCGACCGCCAGGAAGCCGACGGCTGCGACGACGCCGAACCGCCAGGGCTCGATCGTGCGTCCTGCGGCAAGGACATGGCCAAGCAGCCAGAGCACCGCACCGAGCCCGGTCACGACGGAAAGACCGAGCCACGGACCGACCAACCCTGCCGCGATCGGACCGCGCGGCAGCGCGAGAGCGACGATCGCGATGAGGAGCGCGATCAGCGCCGGCGACGGCCCTCGTAGTCCGCGCCACCCACCGATGAGATCGACCACGATTGCGAACCCGGTCGGAACCGCCGCGGCGAGCGCAACGCCGAACAGGATCTCGATCACGCGCGCACCGCGAGTTCGAGAAGGATGAGCGCGGCGGCGATCAGGACGAGGGCGTGGCGGACGCGGACCCGCTCAAGCAGTGGCGGGACGCGCAGTGCGGCGAGGGAGGCGTCCGGGATCAGCCTGACAAGGGTCCCCCAGGCAACCCCGACCGGGATCGTCATGAAGATCGCCACGAACGAGATCGGGATCGCGAGGGGCAGCAGGACGAGAGCGAGCGGACCGCCGCCTGAGTTGTTGGCGAGCCCGAGCAGTCGCGACCCGCCGAGGATCTCGATGGCGCCCAGTGGCGGCGCGATCCAGCCGAACAGCATTCCCACCGAGATTGCGCGACCCCAGCCTTCGGACCGGGCCATCGGGAGCAGGGCCCGGCCGAGGGCGAACGCGATCGGGACCCCGAGGAGCCCGATCATGGACCAGTCGGCCCAGCCAAAGATGCTGGGACCCGTCTCGATCCTCGTCGCGACGAGGGCTGCGGCCAGCGAGACCAGCCCTCCGATCGCCCCACCGAGCCAACGGCCCGGGTGACCCGTCGACACGACAAGGGTGCTCGGTTCCGCCGTCGCGTGCGCGTCCTTGGCCGTCCCGGCAACCGTGCTCGTTGGCGTCATCGTCGTCACCTGTCGTGCTACCCTGACATAGCAAGTTATGACGAACAAACTAGCTACTGTCAAGTCGCATGTTTCTGCCGAGAGCAACGGCGCGCATCGTGACGAGCGCGGACCGGCCGAGACCCTGCGCCTCCAGTTCGCCGAGGCGTGGGGCGAGATGAGCGCGTCGTGGGGTGTCGCGCCAGCGATCGGGCGCGTCCACGCCTATCTGATGGTCCGCAACGCGCCGCTGACCGAGCGCGAGATCCGCGAAGCTCTCGGCCTGTCGCACCGGGCCGCGAGCCTCGCCCTGACCGACGCCGAGGCGTGGGGGATCGTCGAGCGCGTGTCAGAGCCGCGGCGAGTCGGCCGGCGGGGACCGGCGGGCAAGGCCTACGTCGCCGTCGGCGATCACTGGCAGTGGTTCACCCGGGTCATCGCCGAACGCAAGATCCGCGAGGGCGACCCGATCGTGAAGGTCATCGCGCGGACCGCCGACCAAGCCGGCTCGCTGGCCGCCGCTCACCCGGGAGATGTCGAGTTGGCCGCTCTTCATGAGTGGCTGGCCGCCTTCAACGCCTTCGTGCGTCTTTTCGATCGATCGGTCGGGCTGATCCCGAAACTCGCCCCGCGCGAGCTGGAGCGTGGGATGCGTCTCCTCGGCGAGGTCTCCGACGAAACGGTCCTGCGCCTCGTCCATCTGCTCGGCTCGCTGCCGGACGACGACGTGCTCGAACTGATCGAGGCGCTCAGCCGCCTCTCGCCGACGGCGGCGCGCCGGGCCACGAAGCTGATGTCCGGCGTCGTTCGGACGATCGCCCGCTAGGTCGGTCAGTTTCCTGACCCTTCCCTGATCAGCCTCGTTGATCAGGGCAGGCTTGAGCGAGCGTGTCGCCCGCTCCGGTGCGTGGCCTCCCGGCAGCCTGGACGGAGTGGCAATCGTGGTGGCGGCCCTACCGATCAACCAGCCTGATCAAGCGCCGATGTCGCATGCGCCGGGCGCCGTGACCATGATTGTGAGCGCGCGAACTGGCCCCTCGGCGCCGAGCGCCGAGGGGCCGAATGACCGAGCGCGAAGCGTCAGCCGTTCGTGTGCTGGGTCCAGGTGACCCTGCTCATGTAGCCCCAGCCGAAGGTTGCGTCGATCGCGCTTCCGGCGACGACGGATCCGGTGGCCTGGCGCTCGCTGCCACGGTAATTCTGGTGGCCGTTGAACTCCGACGGGATCTTGTATGCGCCGCTGCCGCGGAAGGTCGCGAGCGACCCGACACCCGTCACCGCAACGTTGATCGTGCCGGTCTCTCCGACCGCATCACCGCCGTAAACCCCGTTGCACTCGTCCACGGTCTCGGTGTACAGCTCGACCGAGCCGGTCGCCGTCCCCGTCTCGAGGCGCCGCGACATCGTGATCTGGATATCCGAGCCGTAGCCCCAGGTCCGCGTGCCGGCGAACCCATACGTCTCGTCGCCGGGCGTCGTGTCCTGGATGGTCGGATCGCCCTTGCCGCCGGTCGGATTGCCGACGGCCGGGTCGCATAGGACCCACTGCCCGCTCTCCTGGTAGATGTCCGCGAACCCGCCATAGCCCGTCTCCTCGCCAAGGAACACGTAGCCGTAGGAGCCCTCGCTGGACCACTCGCCGTAGATCGATTCGCCGCTGCCGCTCGTGTTCGACACGTTCGCGCCGGCCATGGCCGGCCCCGCGAGCGTGAGAGCGAGGAGTGCCGCCATCGGCAGAACCATGAACTTGCGCATCGTGCGATCCCTCCGCGCGCCGGGCGCGCTGTTCGTGTGCGGTGATCCGGGCTCCGGGCTGATCGGGTCCGTTCCTGCCGACACAATGGGGACGGGCCAGCGCACGCAACGTTGCGGTCACGGGCCTGTCGGCTGACCGACAGGACTGCTTCCGTCGCTTGGCTCATCGGCCGGTCGTCACATCGGATTCCGGGAGGACCGTGACATAATCGTGAGCGCGCGAGGCGGCCCGACCGACTCGAACGGGCGACGACCCCGCGGCCAGCCCGGCCGGCAGACCCGCGCGATGACACCGGAGCCACACGCACATGACCGTCGAGACGTCCACCTGGGCGACGAAGAAGGGGCTCGCCCAGATGCTGAAGGGCGGCGTCATCATGGACGTCGTCACCCCTGACCAGGCGAAGATCGC
>JANLYK010000280.1:0-6356 GCA_031365595.1 Chloroflexota bacterium
GAGCGCCCACCGGCCGAACGAAGGTACGCAGAGGGGCAGGACTGACGTCCGGTGTCCGGCAGCGTCCGCAGGGAGTGTAGTTCGGGCACTCGTCCGTCGGCCTTCGCTCAAACCCGGCCCGCGACGCAGGGGCGGCCGCCTCCCTCAGCAGGGCGGTCAATAGAGGAAACACATGAAGCGCATCCTCATGACGTTGGTCGCTGGAGCGATCACGTTCAGCGTCGTCTTCGGTCTGGCAGCAAGCCTCAACCTGACGACCGATAGCCTCGGTGCCGCGACGACGACCGTCGCCGCATGCCAGAGCGCGACTCTCAACGCGACGTACACCTCGACGTATTCGACCACCGTCCCCGGCTATGCGACCGGCACCGTGACCGTCACGGGTCTCGCCGCGACCTGCTACACCAAGGCCTACCGGATCACGCTGTCGGGCGCCGCCGCGGCCTCGCTCGGCGAGGCGACCGGCACGACCCCGTCAACCGGTACGACCTTCGTCGCGACCTTCGCTCCCGCGCCTGCGGCAGCGGCGGTCACCGCGATCAACCTCGTCGTCAGCGGCTAAATCGGGACACCTGCCGGACGGACCGTTTCCGTCCGGCTCTGAACCAGACGAGCTCGAGACCGGGCGGAGCGATCCGCCCGGTCTCAACGTGTCCGCGGCCCGCGACGCCCGCGTGGCTCGCGTTGCCCGCCATACACTGGGTCATCGACCGCACCCGTCCGAAGAGGCCGCCCGATGCCCGATCGCCCGCATCCGTACGACCGCCCCTCCGATCCAGCCAAGCGCCACTCCGCGGCCCTGACCGATGGCCCGGACCGGGCCGCGGCGCGGGGCATGCTCAAGGCGATCGGCTTCACCGACGAGGACCTCGCGAAGCCGATCATCGGCGTCGGGACGAACTGGATCGAGACGATGCCCTGCAACTACAACCACCGCCGCCTGGCCGAGGCGGTGAAAGTCGGCATCCGGGCGGCCGGCGGGACGCCGATGGAGTTCAACACGATCTCGGTCAGCGACGGCGTGTCGATGGGTACCGAGGGGATGAAGGCGTCGCTCGTCAGCCGCGAGGTCGTCGCGGACTCGATTGAGCTCGTCGCGCGCGGCCACCTGTTCGACGGCCTCGTCTGCGTGTTCGGCTGCGACAAGACCGGGCCCGGCGCCGCGATGGCCCTCGGCCGGCTCGACATTCCGGGCCTGGCCTTGTATTCCGGGACGATCCACCCGGGCATCCGCTCCTCGACAATGGGCGGCGCGGCCGAGGGATCCCGAGATGCGACCGTGGTCACGATCTTCGAGGCGATCGGCGCATATCGAGCCGGGAAGATCACGCTCGACGAGCTGTACGACGTCGAGAGTGCGTCGTGTCCCGGGCCCGGTGCCTGTGGCGGCCAGTTCACGGCCAACACGATGAGCATGGTGATGGAGGCCATTGGTCTCTCGCCGGCGGGGCTCAACGACATCCCGGCCGAGGATCCGGCCAAGGACGAGGCCGCCCGGCGGGCCGGCGAGATGGTCATGCGCCTTGTCCGCGAGGATCTCCGCCCCTCGACATTCGTGACCCGGACCTCGATCGACAACGCGATCGCGGCGGTCGCGGCGACCGGCGGGACGACCAACGCCGTCCTCCACCTCCTCGCGATCGCCCACGAGTTCGCGCTGCCGCTCGAGATCGACGAGTTCGACGCGATCGCCAACCGGACACCAATCGTGGCCGACCTCCAGCCGGGCGGCCGCTATACCGCGACCCATCTGTACGAGGCCGGCGGGCTGGCGCTCGTGACCCGCGAGCTGCTGGCGGGCGGCCGGATCGAGGGTTCGGCGCCCAACGTCGACGGCCGGACGACGGCCGAGATCGGCGCGTCGGCCAAGGCCACCGACGGCCAGGTCGTCGTCCTCCCGTTCGATCGCCCGCTGAAGCCGACCGGCGGCCTGGCGATCCTGCGCGGCTCGCTCGCGCCCGACGGTTGCGTTGTCAAACTGGCCGGCCATGAGCGGCGCCTCCACCGCGGCCCTGCCCGCGTGTTCGATTCCGAGGCGGAGTGCTACATCGCCGTCCGCGATCGCCGGATCGTGCCGGGCGACGTCGTGGTCATCCGCTACGAGGGCCCGGTCGGTGGTCCCGGCATGCAGGAGATGCTGAGCGTCACGGGAGCGCTCGTCGGCGAGGGCCTGGGCGACTCGGTCGCATTGATCACCGATGGCCGGTTCTCGGGCGGAACCCACGGGCTGATGATCGGCCACATCGCCCCGGAGGCAGCCCTCGGCGGACCGATCGGACTGGTCGAGGAGGGCGACGAAGTCGTGATCGACGTCGATGCCCGGCGACTCGACGTCGCGGTCTCGGCGGACGTCCTGGCCGATCGACGCGCGCGCTGGGCGGCGCACCCGCCGCGCTACGCCGGCGGGGTCATGGCGAAGTACGCGGCCCTCGTCTCCTCCGCGTCCCAGGGCGCCGTGACGACCGGCCGGCAGCTGGGCGCGGCCCTGGCCCGAACGACGGCGGCGGATGCCACGCCGGACATGGTGATCCCGGGCGGATGACGGTCCGGATCGGGTTCAAGACGTCGCCCCAGGACGTCGACTGGGCGACGCTCGATGCGACGTGGTCGCGGGCCGGCGAGGTCCGGGCCGGCGACGGCGGCCGATTTGACAGCGGCTGGCTCAACGACCACCTGACGAACCTCGACGCGGCCGAGCCCGGCGGATCCCTGGAGGCGTTGACCCTGCTCGCGACGCTCGTCCATCACGTGCCCGGCATGACCGTCGGGCACGCGGTCCTTTCGAACACGTTCCGTCATCCCGTCATCCTGGCCAAGGCGGCCGTCGTCCTCGATCACGCGACCGACGGGCGGTTCGTCCTCGGCCTCGGTGCCGGTTGGTTCGACGGTGAGCACGGGCCGTTCGGGATCGAGCTGGCCCCGATCGGTCCGCGGATCGATCGCCTGGTCGCGGCCGTCGAAACGCTCCGTGCGCTCTTCGACGCGCCGGCCGCGACGCCGCCCGGCGTGACCCGGCCGGATCCCCACTACCCGCTCCGTGGCGCCGTGAACGCACCGCCGCCGCGCACACCGGGCGGGCCACCGCTGTATCTCGGCGGCCAAGGTCCGCGCGGGATCCGGCTCGCGGCCCGGACCGCGGCCGGCTGGCTCCTGCCGGGCACCCACGCCGGCAACATCGAGTACTTCGCCGGCAAGCGCGACGAGCTGGTCGCGGCGCTCGAGGCGGAGGGTCGCGACCCGGCGGCGTTCGATGTCGTCGGCCAGGTCTCGACAGGCGGGACCGCGGCGACCCGGCGCGAGGCGGTCACGGCCGCGCGCGGACTGATCGCCGCCGGCGCCACGCACATCGTCCTCGGCATGCCCGCCGCGCTCGGCCCGGACGGCCTCGATGTCGTGATCCGGGACTGCCTGGCGCCCCTGCGCGACGCGGCCGCGTGACCCTTGCGACCCGGCCCGCGGCCGGCGACGCGGACCTGGAGCTGATTGCCTCGATCGTCAATCGGACCTCTCCCGAAGACGGCACGTCGATCGAGGACCTGCGCTGGTCGTCCGCGACCTATCCAGGCGGGACGCGTTTCATCGCCGAGCTCGACGGGCAGCCGGTCGGCGTCTCGACGGTGGGCCGGATCTACGTCCATCCGCCGGACTACGAGGCCCTGTGGGCAACGGTCAACGTCCTGCCCGAGGCACGCGGTCGCGGCGCCGGCTCGGCGCTCCTGGGTGCGACAGCACGTGTCGCGCGCGACGCCGGCAAGAGCCACCTCCACGTCCCCGTGTCGGCCGGGCGCCCCGACTCGGTCGCCTTCCTCGGACGGCGCGGATTCATCGAGTTCGAGCGCTCCCACGCCGTCCGGCTCGACCTGACCAGGCTGGACCGGACCGCGGCACTCGAGCCGGCCGTTCCCGACGGGATCGAGCTAACGGACCTCGCGGCCCGCCCGGACCTGGTCGCCGACATCCACGACGTGGCGCTCGAGGCGTTTCTCGACATCCCAGGCGGTGAGCCGATGGCCGTCGGCGACCTCGCCGAGTTCCGCGCCCGCGACGTTGAGCGGCCCGGGATCCCGGCCGGCGGCTTCGCGATCGCGCTCGAGCGAGCGACCGGCCAGGTCGTCGGCTACGCCTCGCTCCTCGCCAAGGCCGGTTCGCCGGGCGTCGTATTCCACGACATGACGGCGGTCCGCCGAGACTGGCGCGGGCGCGGCCTCGCGAGGGCGTTGAAGCTGCGGACGATCGGCTGGGCGCTCGACAACGACCTGGTCGCCCTCGAGACCGGCAACGACGAAGCCAACGTCGCGATGCAGGCCGTCAACCGCCGGCTCGGCTACCGGCCCCTCGCGGACCTCCTGACGATGCGCGGATCGGTCGACGCGGCGATGATGTCGAGGTGACGACGACCCCGCCGCCCGATCCCGTCGCGTACGACAGCGAACGCAACGTCGCCGCCCGGAAGCGCGGACTCGCGACCCCGTACATCCCCGGCGGCCGCGATCCGGACCAGGCGGCCGCCGAACGGGAGGAGCGGCGCTACCTCCGGATCCTGCTCGCGATGGTGATCACCATCGTGCTGAGCGGGTTCGTCCTTGGGATCATTGCTGCCCTCCTCGGCTTCGACGCCCTCGCCGGCCGTCCGGGCTGACCCGTGGCGCCGTCGAACGCGCTCCCGTCCGCCGCCCTCGACGAAGCCGTCCTCCAGCAGGCCGGCGACGAGCTGGTCGAGACCCTGCGCGAGCTGATCCGGATCCCGTCGGTCAACCCGGTTCCGGCCAATGCGCCCGATGGCGAGACCCGGGCCGCGAGCTGGATCGGCGCAGCGCTCGCCGACGCCGGCCTGAAGCCGGAGGTCCTGGAGCTGGTGCCGGGCCGCGGCTCGGTGTTCGCTCGTCTCCGGGGCGACGGGACCGGCGCCGAGCCGCTCCTTTTGCTCAGCCACCTCGACGTCGTCCCGGCGCCGCCGGACCTGTGGACCCACGGGCCATTCGACGGCGACGTCTCGGACGGCTACGTCTGGGCCGCGGCTCGGTCGATATGAAGAACCTCCTGTCGATGGAGCTGAGCGTCGTCCGGATGCTCGCCGCCGAGGCACGGGCGGCGGGTCGCGACCCGGCCAGCGACCCCATCCCGGGGCTGACGCGGGACGTCCTCTTCGCCAGCACCGCCGACGAGGAGGCCGGCGGGCTCAACGGCATCGGCTGGATCGTCCAGGAGAGGCCCGAGTTGATCCGGGCGGCCGCCGCGATCAACGAATCCGGCGCGGTCGCGACGACGTTCGGCGGCCGGCGGTTCTATCCGATCGGCGTCGCCGAGAAGGGCTACGCGGTCTATCGCCTGACCGTCCGCGGGACGTGGGGCCACGGCTCCATGCCGCGCGACGACAACGCGGCGGTCCGGGCGGCCCAGGCGGTCATCCGCCTCGCGACCCAGTCCGGTCCGCGCCCGACCGATGTGATGCGGACGTTCCTCGGCGGAGTCGCCGACCAGCTCGCCGGCGAGGAGGCCCGACTCCTGCGCGCCCTCGCGAGCGAGGACCCACGGCTCGGTGAGGCCGCCCTCGATGCGATCTGCGACCCGATGCCGGCCCGCGTGATCCGGGCCCTCCTGCGCGACACGGTCAGCCCGAACATCGTCCATGCCGGGGTGAAGTACAACGTGATCCCGGGCGAGGCAACGATCGAGCTCGACTGCCGGCTCCTGCCGGGCACGACCGAAGAGGACATGCGCGAGATCGTCATCGGCCGGCTCGGCGACCTCGCGGCCCATGTCGATGTCGCCCTCGTGATCCACGCCCCGCCGGTCGCGGCCGCGGCCACGGGCGAGTTCTACGACCTCCTCGCCCGGACGATCGTCGACCACGACCCTGACGGCGTCCCGCTGCCGTTCATGGTCCCGTTCGCGACCGACGCCAAGCACACGGCCGCCCTCGACGTCCCGACCTACGGCTTCTCGCCGCTCCTCCTCGACCCCGAGGAACGGTTCATGGAGCGCTTCCACGGCGTCGACGAGCGGGTCGGGATCGATGCGCTGCGCTGGGGTCTGCCCGTCCTCTACGACGTCGTCCGGCGCTTCTGCTCCTGAGCGCTCCGATCGCGTAAGGCACCGCGCTCCGCCCGGTCCCGGAAATACAGCAGGCAGGCCCTCCCCGATCCGGCGACCGCCCGATGGCTCGAACGCTCCCCGATCCGAGGATGACCGTGGTCGGTGGCGAGCGGGTCGCCACCGCGAAGTAGCGGGAGCAGGACCGATGAACCGACAGCAGCGACGTGAGCAGTTCGAACAATTGTGTGCGATGCGCGACGGCTACGCCAAGCGTGGACGCCAGGATTCGGCCAGCGTGATCTCGATCGAGGCGATGATCC
>JANLYK010000113.1:0-1571 GCA_031365595.1 Chloroflexota bacterium
GACCGGGCCGGCCACATCCGCCGTTGCGCGATGGATGTGCGCCGCCGCCAGGGGCGAAACATTGCTCACGGTGTAGGCGTAGCAGACCTCGCCGGTGCCGGGGTTCAGCGTGAGCCACGCCGAGCCGGATCCGTCGGGATCGCCCGGATTCGGGCGCTCGTTGGCGCCGAGGAGCTCGGTCGTGAACGGCCGGCCGCCGGCCATCGTGGCGCCAGCGAAGGCGAGACTGGCGATCAGCAGGCTCGCGAGGGACAGGAGCGCGAGGGCTGAGCGTGTGATCCGCATCGTGCGACCTCCATGATCGTCCGCTGCGCAGGGGACAAGCGCGCGGAACTGATCATCGGTACGACGGTGCTCACGATCCGGTTCTCACGGATGGCGCGCTCGGCCGTGGATCCAGCTCGGCTGGCGGCCTATGCTTTCCGGACCTGATGGACACCCCCGCTCTCGTCACCCGCCTCCTCGACGTCATCGAGCTCGAGATTGCTGCCGCGACGCGACAAGGCGTGTCTACCGGGAACAAGTTGTTCGGCGCGGCGATCCTGCGCAGGTCCGACCTGTCGGTGGTGATCGCCGAGACCAACAACGAGACCGAGAATCCGCTCTGGCATGGCGAGATCCACGCGATCAAGCGCTTCTACGAGTTGCCCGCCGCCGAGCGTCCCGCGACCAAGGATTGCCTGTTCCTTGCCACGCACGAGCCTTGCTCGCTGTGCCTGTCGGGCATCACCTGGTCCGGGTTCGACAATTTCTACTATCTCTTCAGCTACGAGGACACCCGCGACAGCTTCGGCATTCCGCACGACATCGCGATCCTCAAGGAGGTCTTTGCGGTGCCGGACCCCGGAACCGGATCGGTCCCGCCTGATCGCCCGCTCTACAACCGCGCGAACGCGTTCTGGCAAAGCCACGACATCAAGGAGATGATCGCCGGCCTGCACGATTCCGATCGCGAATCGCTGACCACGCGCCTCGAGGACATCGGCACGTTCTACAACGGCGTCTCGGTGCTCTACCAGCAGGGCAAGGGCTTGAAGGGGATCCCCCTGGCCTGACGTCGCTCGATCGAACTCGGATCGAACTTGGCGCGGGATCCTGGCACAACCGAAGTAGGGCTGGCGCCCGCCCTATGTGCAAGCCCGATGGAACACGCTGGTGGCAAACAGCGCGGCGCATAGGATCGGGACCGCGCCGATCAGGACCGCACCGACGCGGACGACTCGGGAAGCGATTGACTGGGCGCCGAGCGCCCAGTAGAGGAAAACAACGACAAGCGCCGCCGCGCCGGCTTGCGCGGCCAAGGCATAGAGGTTCAGGTCTGGACCTCGACACACCGGCGTCCGGTGGATCGAGCCGCCTTGGGCGAGAGTCCAGGCGATCAGCCCGACGCCGATCGCGGCGGTAGCCATTGCCCACGCCGTGATCCAGCCGACAGTACGGGGAAGCGACGATGCTGACATGGCCTCCCTGTAGCGCGGCGTGCGCAGTGTTGTCGTGCACAGTACCGCCCGCCGTCACCGGAAACGAAGAAACGGCCCCGAAGGGCCGCTCCGAGCACGATATTTGGTCGG
>JANLYK010000343.1:0-2365 GCA_031365595.1 Chloroflexota bacterium
GCGGACTACGTCCTCGACCTGATTCGGGCGAACAGCCTGTGGCCGCTCCTGTCGGGCCTGGCCTGCTGCGCGATGGAGATGATGTCGGCGGCGACGTCGCGTAACGACATGATCGCTGGGGCATGTTCCCGTTCCGGGCGAGCCCGCGCCAGGCCGACGTCCTGATCGTGGCCGGCACCCTGACCACGAAGATGGCCGGCCCGCTCGTCCGGCTCTGGGAGCAGATGCCCGAGCCGAAGTGGTGCGTCGCGATGGGCGACTGCACGTGCTCGGGCGGGCGCTACAAGCGGAGCTATTCGACGATCGAGGGGATCGATCGGGTCATGCCGGTCGATGTCTACGTGCCTGGCTGCCCGCCCCGTCCCGAGGGCCTGATCTACGGGATGATGAAGCTCCAGCAGCTCGTCAAGGACCGCCGCGGGCACTGGCCGGATCGGGCGGTGGGCCCGACCGTGCCGGAGGACGTCTAGGTGGACGCCGCCCTGAAGCGACGCCTCCAGGCCCGCTTCGGCGAGCGCCTGACCGCACCGATCCACCAGCGCCACGACGAGACCGAGATAAGGATCGCGGCCGGCGACGTGCCGGACACCCTGCGCGCCCTCCATGACGAGCCCGACTTCCGGTTCATCGTCCTGGCCGACCTCGCCGGGGTCGATACGGGCACCGTCATGCAGGTCGTCTACCACGTGTGGTCCGAGACGTCCGCCGACTGGCTGCGAGTCGTCGCCGACGGCCTGTCGCGCGAGGACCCGCGCGTTCCCTCGGTCACGTTCCTGTGGAAGGGCGCCGAGTGGATGGAGCGCGAGGCGTACGACATGTTCGGAATCACGTTCGAGGGCAACCGCGACCTCCGCCGGATCTACATGCCGGCCGACTACCAGAGCTTCCCGCTGCGCAAGGACTTCTTCCTGCCCGATGACGCGGCCCGCTCGCCGGGCGCCGGGGTCCGCCACATGGAGCAGTCGCACGCGCCGAGCAACGCCAAGGCCGCGACCCTGATCCGGAAGACCCGGGCATGACCGCCGCGCCCCCGCACGACCACCTCCATCGCGAGGTCCCGTCGGACGACCCCCGGGTCCAGCTCGACAAGGCGACCGGCACCTTCGAGCCGATCCCGCCGTACCCGCCGCGGACGGAGCGCGAGGCCGAGTTCTACACCCTCGGCGACGGCGAGATGTTCATCAACATGGGCCCCCAGCACCCCTCGACCCACGGCGTGCTCCGGGTCGTCCTCAAGCTCGACGGCGAGAACGTGGTCGACCTCGATCCGGTCCTCGGCTATCTCCATCGCGGCGTCGAGAAGCTGTGCGAGAACGCCGACTACCACCACACGATCGCGTACCTCGACCCGCTCGAGTACATCAGCTCCCTGTTCTGCGAGTGGCCCGGCGTCCTCGCGTTCGAGAAGCTCCTCGACGTCGAGGTGCCCCGCCGGGCCGAGTACATCCGGGTCCTCGCGACCGAGCTCAACCGGATCCTGTCGCACTCGCTGTTCATGGGCTGGATGGCCCTCGACCTGGGCGGGTTGACGCCGATCCTGTGGAGCTTCATCGAGCGCGACGAGATCGCCGAGATGCTCGCCGCCCTCACCGGTCAGCGGCTGCTCTTCAACTACCTCCGGATCGGCGGGGTCAACGGCGACCTGAACCACGAGTTCCTGAGCCGCCTCGGCGACTGGATGACCCGAGCGACGACCCAGATCGAGAACAACCTGGGCCTGCTCAACGAGAACGAGATCTTCGTCCGCCGGATGCGCGGCCTCGGGACGATGGACAAGGAGACCGCGTTCCGGATGGCGATGACCGGCCCGAACCTGCGGGCCAGCGGGGTGCCCCTCGACTTCCGGCGCGCCCATCCGTACAGCGTCTTCCCGGAGCTCGACTTCGACATCCCGACCCGCGACGAGGGCGACTGCCTGGCCCGCTACCTCGTCCGGATCGACGAGATGAAGCAGAGCCTGCGGATCATCGACCAGTGCCTCCACAACATGCCCGACGGGCCGATCATGGCCAAGCTCCCGCGGCTGCTCCGCCCGCGACCGGGCCGGGCCTACGCCGCGGTCGAGGGACCGCGCGGCCAGTACGCCGCCTATGTGATCAGCGATGGCACGGACCAGCCATTCCGGATGCGGATCCACGACCCGTCGTTCGTCCATCTCCAGGCGGTCGGCACGCTGATGCCGGGCCACCTGATCGCCGACGCGATGGCCGTGATGGCCAGCCTCGATCCGATCATGGGCGGGGTGGACAAGTGAGCGCTGTGTGGATCGTCCGCCGAGCGACGAGCCGGTTTCGTTCATACGCCAGTGGCGCGAGCCTTATCGAGGCGCGGGATGGGTCGAGGCGGCCTGCGTGCTCCTTGGTTA
>JANLYK010000350.1:0-4943 GCA_031365595.1 Chloroflexota bacterium
ATGTCCTGGGCCTGCGAGATCAGGAGCAGGTAGCCGATGAAGATCGCGACCCGGATCAGACCCTCGACCAGGTGCTGGACAACGCCGTTGTCGATGTTCGAGGTGGTCACGCTGGCGATCAGGAGGGGCAGCAGGAAGAAGATGCCGACCCCGGCCAGGAGCGTGAGGCCGAGCATCAGGGCGATGCTCCCCTTGCCCAGCTCGACTCCCTCCTCGCCTTCCTCGCCCGAGCCCGCCGCCTGGAGCGATGCGCTCCGAACGAGCCAGCGGGTTCCGACGATGAGGGTCTCGTACAGGACGATCAGGCCGCGCAGGAACGGCATCTTGGCCCAGCGCGAGCCGTGGAAGCCCGAGTCGAGCCGCTCGGTGGCGAAGACGATCCGGCCGTCGGGGTGGCGGAAGGCGACGGCGATCGCGTCGCGACCGCGCATCAGGACGCCTTCGATCAGGGCCTGACCGCCGTAGGAGTAACGAGGCATCCCGGAAGTCTAGCGGGTGCCGCGCATGACGCCTGCCGGGGCCTGCCCAACGACGCGCGCCGCCGCCCCACGACGCCGACCCGCGCCGCCCGCCTGCGCCAGCCCATGCCGCGCGCCCCGTTGGGCATGGCATCGGGCGGCACGAGTCCCGGATACCAATCCCCGTAGTAGGCGGCGCGGATCTTCACGCCGAACGCCACAAACGGGCACCGGATACCAACCAGAGTCGGCAATCGGCCGGGAATGAACCCGTTCGGTGCCGCCGCAACTACGCCCTACTACCCGGGTTGGTAAGCGGGAATCTCAGGCCCGCGCCGCCGAGCGGGGAGCCCGGCCCGCGCTCCGCGGCGAGCTCGACCCGGCACCCCGTCAGACCGCCGGCGCCGTCTCCTCGGCGATGACCCGCGGCACGACCGCCTCCACCCGCCGCCGCGCGGCCTCCACGTAGCCGACCTCCAGGTCCATCCCGATGAACCGCCGGCCCAGCTCCAGCGCCGCGACTCCGGTCGAACCCACGCCCATGAACGGATCGAGCACGAGATCGCCCGGATTCGAGCCCCACTCCACCAGCTGGCGGAGCACCCGGAGCGGCTTCTGGGTCGGGTGGACGGGATCCTTCGTCCGCTCCTTGCCGCCGCAGATCGGGCCCTCGATGAAGTTGTGCATGTCTCGCTGCCGGCCGAAGTTCCAGGTGTGGCCCTTGTCCCAGCACGCGACGATCAGCTCGCACGAGTTCAGGAAGCCGGCGCGGCGGAGCTTCGGCGGCGGATTGGTCTTGTGCCAGACGACGAACTGGAACGTGTCGAACACCGGGTCGAACACCTCGTGCCAGCGGCCGAGCAGGTTGTACGAGGTGAAGGCGAACAGCGTGCCGGTCGGCTTCAGGACCCGGCGGAACTCGGCAAGCCACTCGGCCGGCTCGAAGGCGTGGTCCCAGTCCGCGACGTCGTTGTTGAACGACTTTCGCCAGCTCATGTCGATGTTGCCGGTCGAATATCCGCCCAGGTTGTACGGAGGGTCCGTGCAGATCAGATCCACCGATGCGTCCGCCACCCGCGCGAGCAGCTCCCTCGAATCGCCGTGCCAGAGAGTCGCGTCCGGGAGCTCGATCACGCCCGAAGCGTATCCGACGGGCCTTCATGAGGGGACCAGGGTCGCCCCGGGGACGTGGCCGTTCGTGCGCTCTCTCGCTCGATCCTCAGCGGATATCAAGTCGTCATGAACGAGCGTGCCCGAACTGCCGAGATGCCTCGGATCGGTCAGGTGGGAGATTGGGCCACGCTGGTTCGTGCGAATCTGATCCGCCCGGAACATCAGGTTCGGGACGTGCGCCGGGGCCGAGGCCGCGGCCACTCCGCCCGAATCGAGAACGGCAGGTCCGGGGACCCGCCGTTCGGCGTTGCGCTTGAGAAGGACGAGGGGCTACGCCCGGGCGGAACGCTCCAGGCGCTTCTGGAACCGCTCGACCTGGCCGGCGGTGTCGATGATGTTCTGGGTGCCGGTGAAGAACGGGTGGCACTGCGAGCAGACGTCGACGCGGAGCTCGGGGCTGGTCGAGCCCACGGTCCACTCGCGGCCGCACGATCCACAGTGGACCTTGGCTTCGAAGTACTTGGGATGAATGTCGGGCTTCACGATGTGCTCTCCTCCGACGTCGTCCGTGCCGGGCAATGGCCCAGCCGGTGATCGCCGGCTTCTGGCTGCGGCCGGTCAGGCCTCGGCAGCCGCGGCCTCTGTCCTGGCCGCTGACTTCTTGGCCGTCGCCTTCGCGACGGCTGGCGCTGCGGTGGCCGGGGCCTCGACGGCCTCGACCCGGATCCGCTTCTTGTTCTTGGTCGCGTGCTCGAACCTGACCTTGCCGGTCAGCGTCGCGAACACGGTGTAATCCCGGCCGAGGCCGGTGCCGGTGCCGGCCAGGAATGTCATCCCGCGCTGGCGGACGATGATCGAGCCGGCCGGGACGAGCTGGCCGTCGCCGACCTTCACGCCCAGGCGCTGGCCGACCGAATCGCGGCCGTTCTTCGAGCTCGAGCCCGCCTTCTTGTGTGCCATTGGGGTCTACTCGTCCTTCTTCGTGGCGGCGGGCTTCGCCTTCGGCTTCGCGGCCGGCTTCGAGTCGGCGGCGCCACTCTGCGTCTTCGCCCGGGGTGTTGCGGTCTTCTTCGTGTCGGCCTTGGCGGTCGCCTTCGGCGTGGACTTGGCGGTCGAGGCCTTGGCGGTCGACTTCGAGGCCGGCTTGGCGTCGGCCTTGGCGGTCGACTCCTTGGCAGGCGCCTTCGCGGCGGCGGCCTTGGCCAGCTTGTCGGCCAATGCGGCGTCCTCGGCGGCCTGCTTCGCGGCGGCCTCCTCGAGACGCTGGCGCTCGGTCTTCGCGTCGGCGTCGGCCTTCTTCTTGTCGGCCGCGGCGCTCCTGGTCCCGAGCTTCACGTCGGTGATCCGGAGGACCATGAGCTCCTGGCGATGACCCTTCTTGACCCGGCTCCGGGCCTTCGGGCGGTACTTGAACGAGATCAGCTTCTCGCCGCGATCGCGACGGACAACCTCAGCCAGGACCGCGGCGTCCTCGATCACGGGTCGGCCGATCGTCGACTCATCGCCGTCGGCGACGAGGAGGACCCGGTCGAGCGTGATGTTGTCGCCCGGCTCGGCCTCGAGCAGCTCGACTTCGAGCTCGGTGCCGACCTCGACGCGATACTGCTTTCCGCCGGTCTCGATGACTGCGTACATGGAACCCTTCGAAAACGCTGGCGTGGCGGTCGTGGTCCGACCGCGACAACGGACAGGGAGAAGCGCCGGGCAGGACCCGAACGCGGACGACGGAGTGTATGGCGAGAGCCCGCCAAGCGTCAATCGCGCTCGCTCCCGTCTGTCGAAGGACAGCGATTCTGTCCGAGCTAAGGGGACAGCGACTTTGTCACTCTCGATCTCATGGAGAAGACGAGGGAGACGATCACCTTGGACAGTCGAGCCCAGCAACGCCTGTATGTCCTGAACCACATCCTCGCCGGCGAGCTGACGGCCGACGAGGCGAGCCGGGTTCTGCAGCTCTCGGTCCGCCAGGTCCGCCGCTTGGTCGACCGCTATCGCGACGAAGGGGCCGCCGCGCTCATCCACGGCAACCGCGGCCGGACCCCGGTCAACCGGACCGATCCAGCCATCCGAGCCCGGCTGGTCGAGCTGGCCACGACCGAGTTTGCCGGGTTCAACCCGGTCCACCTCGCGGAGACGCTGGCCGAGGAAGGCCGGGCCGACCTGGCGGTCTCGCCGCGGACGATCCGGCGAATCCTGGCCGCGGCCGGCAAGGCCCTGCCGCGGACCCGCCGACCGGCCCGTCACCGGACCCGACGCGAGCGGATGGCCAAGGCCGGAATGCTCCTCCAGGTCGACGGCAGCCGCCACGACTGGCTGGAAGGTCGCGGTCCGGTGCTCACCCTGATCGGGGCGATCGACGACGCGACCGGGATCGTCACCGCCGCCACGTTCCGCGCGGCCGAGGACGCGGCCGGCTATCTCGAGATCTTCCGACGGACAGTCGCGACGTACGGCCGACCCCTGGCCATCTACTCCGACCACCACGGGATCTTCGTGAAGGATCCGCACCGGCCACCGACCCTCGCCGAGCAGCTGGCCGGCAAGCGCGCCTTCACCCAGGTCGGGCGGGCCCTCGACGAGGCGGCCATCGCCTGGATCGGGGCGAGCAGCCCGCAGGCCAAGGGTCGGGTGGAACGGCTGTGGGGCACGAAGCAGGATCGGCTCGTGTCCGAGCTCCGGCGGGCCAACGCGTCGACGATCGAGGAGGCCAACGTCGTCCTCGCTCGCTCCCTGCCCCGCCACAACCAGCGCTTCGCGATCGAGGCCGCCGATCCCGAGCCGGCCTGGCGGCCCTGGCCGGACGATCAGGACATCGCTGCAGTCTTCGGCTTCTGCTATCCGCGTCGGGTGGCCAACGACGCGACGCTCGCGTGGGCCGGCGGCAGCCTGGCCCTGCCCCGGCGCGCCGATGGACGGAGCTGGGCCGGTCGGACGGTCGTCGTCGAGGAGCGCCTCGACGGCAGCCTGTGGGTCGGGGCAGACGGGATCCACCTCCGGCTGGCCGAGGCGCCGCCGGTCGCGCCGGTCCTGCGCGCCCGGAAGCTCACCCGGATCGAGACGGCGGCCCTGCCCGTCCCGGAGCCGATGCTTCCGGTCTCGGCCCTGCCATCGAGTCACTCCATCGCGAGTCGACCGGTTCACCCCTGGCGGCGGTACCCTGCGGTCCGACCACGGTGACAAAGTCGCTGTCCCGCTATCGGTCAGAATCCCTGTCCCTCGACAGGTCGCCCACCGGGGGTGGCCCGACGCCGGGCTCGAAGCCCGCGCAGGCCAGGACCGGCAGCGTCGGATAGCGCGGGAAGCGCGCGTCTGTCCGGGAGCGCTCGCACAACAGGAACTCGGAGCCGCGACCCGAGGTGATCCGCCGGGCGT
>JANLYK010000392.1:0-6988 GCA_031365595.1 Chloroflexota bacterium
CCACGGCGGGGACGATCGAACGTTATGTCGGCGCGCACTACTCGGTCCTCGCTTCCTTGGGCCACGTCCGCGACCTGCCCGAGAACCCGGGCTTGGGCATGTTGGGGGTCGACGTCCACCACGACTTCGCCCCTGAGTACGTGATCTCGGACGATCGCAAGAAGCAGCTCGCCCTGATCACGAAAGCGGTCAAGATCGCCGACGACGTGTGGCTCGCGACCGACCTCGATCGGGAAGGGGAGGCGATCGCCTGGCACGTGGCCGAGGCTGCCCACGTCCCAGCCTCGAAGGCCCACCGGGTCACGTTCAACGAGATCACCGAGAGCGCGATCCGCGAGGCGTTCGCCAATCCACGCGACATCGACGTCAACCTCGTCGATGCCCAGCAGACCCGCCGGATCGTCGACCGTCTCGTCGGCTACACGCTCAGCCCGCTCCTGAGCCGCAAGATTCGCTCCGGCCTGTCGGCCGGGCGCGTCCAATCCGTCGCAGTCCGCCTCGTCGTCGAGCGTGAGCGCGAGATCACGGCCTTCACGGCCCGCGAGTACTGGACTCTCGAGGCGCTCCTCGCGACTGCGGTCGGGGCGACGTTCGCCGCCGAACTGGTCCGGATCGACGGTGCCCCTCTCGACGTCGGCGACGAGGAGACCGCGACCCGCCACGCGATCGCCCTGCGCGCCCTCACGCCGGTCGTCACCAAAGTCGGGACGCGCAAGCAGAGCCGCAGCCCGGCCCCGCCGTTCACGACCTCGACCCTCCAGCAGGAGGCGAGCCGGAAGTTGAGCTACAGCCCGAAGCGGACGATGTCGGTTGCCCAGCGGCTGTACGAGGGCGTCGACACGCCGGACGGCCACGTCGGCCTGATCACGTACATGCGAACCGACTCGACCGCGATCGCCGGCGTCGCGATGGGCGAGGCCCGTGACACGATCCGCGACCGGTTCGGCGAGCCGTACACGATGCCCGAGGGCCGGGTCTACAAGACGAAGTCAAAAGGCGCCCAGGAGGCCCACGAATCGATCCGACCGACGTCGTTCCGGCGCGATCCCGACTCGCTGGCAGGGTTGGTTCCCAACGATGAGCTCCGCCTGTATCGCCTGATCTGGCAGCGCGCGATCGCGTCCCAGATGGCGGCCAAGGAGCTCGAGACCACGACGGTCGAGCTGGCGGCCGCTCCGTACGAGCTGCGGGCGAGCGCAACGAAGACCCTCTTCGACGGCTTCTCCGCGGTCTACACGGAGGGCCGCGACGACGGAGCCGCCGACGAGGAGGAGGCCGAGCGTGCGCTCCCGCCGGTCCAGGACGGCGACGCGACCACGGTTCGCGACGTGACGCCGACCCAGCACTTCACCGAGCCGCCGCCGCGCTTCACCGAGGCAACCCTGATCAAGGCACTCGAGGAGAACGGGATCGGCCGGCCATCGACCTATGCGGCGACGATCTCGACGATCACCGATCGCGGCTACGTCCGGGTCGAGGAGCGACGGCTTCACCCGGAATTGATCGGCGAGGTCGTGACCGACTTCCTCGTCGAGCACTTCGGGACGTACGTCGATCTCGCCTTCACAGCCCGGATGGAGGAGGAGCTCGACGAGGTCGCGGACGGCTCGCGCGAATGGGTGCCCCTGCTGCGCGCCTTCTTCGGCCCCCTCAAGGATCAGGTCGCCGACGTCCGGAAGAACGTCAAGCGCAAGGACGTCACCACCGAGCCGAGCGACGAGGTCTGCTCGGAGGGCCACCCGATGGTCATCCGCCTCGGCCGGAATGGCCGCTTCCTCGCCTGCTCACTGTTTCCGGAGCACAAGGAATCGCGCCCGCTGCCCGGCGACGAGGCTCCGCCCCAGGCCGGCGAGGGTGAGGTCTGCCCGCAGTGCGGCGAGGGGACGCTCGTCGGCAAGCGCGGCCGGTTCGGGCCGTTCGTCGGCTGCTCGCGCTACCCGGACTGCACGTTCATCAAGAAGGAGGGCCCGCCGCCGCCGGATCCGCTGCCGTTCGAGGTCGCGTGCCCCAAGAACAACGATGGACACCTCGTCCCGCGCCGGGCCCGCGCGACCGGCAACGTCTTCTACGGCTGTTCCAACTATCCGAAGTGCGACTTCACGACGAACCACGAGCCGGTCGGGGCTGTCCACGACGCCGACAATGGACCGGTCGCCCGACTCGCCGACGGCGGCGGACTATGCCTGACGTGTGGCGCGGCCGTGCCGTTGCTCGAGGGCATGGACCTTGTCGGCGCCCGGTTGGAGGGCGGACCCCCGAATCCCGAGGCGCTGGCCAAGCCGGCCCGCGGCGGCGCTCGTCGGGGCCGGGCGGGAGGCGCGACCGGCGCGAAGGGTGCCGCCCGCGGCAAGGGCTCCAGGACGACCGGGGCGCGGACCGGCGCACGCAAGGCGACCCGCCCGACGGCCGCTCCGGACGCGTGACCACGACGTGACCAGGGAGTGACCGCGGCTCCCGTGATCGATTCGCCGGCGGGATCGGCCCTGGAGCTCTTCCTCGGCTCGTTGGCCGCCCGCGACACGTCGCCCCACACCCAGCGCTCGTACGCGGCCACGCTGACGGCCTACCTAGACTGGCTGGCCGATCGCGGCGTCGACTGGCGAACCCCGTCGCGCGGTGATCTCCGAACGTACCTCGCAGTCCTCGGGATGGGTCGGGCGCGGGCCTCCACCGCGCAACGACTTGCCGCCATCCGCTCGTTCCATCGGTTTGCCGCTCGCGAGGAGCTGGCGCCGGGCGATCCGTGGGGCGCGATCGCGACCCCGCGCCTGCCGCGTCGCCTGCCCCGGGTCCTCGAGGTCGAAGAGGTCGAGCGGCTGCTCGCCGCGGTCGACGACGCGATCGCCGACGATGGGGCGGCGAGCGACGTCGCCATCGCGATCGCCCTGCGCGACCGGGCGATCGTCGAGGTCGCGTATGCCGCCGGCCTCCGGATCAGCGAGCTGGCCGCGGCCGACCTGACCGCTCTCGACCTCCGGCGCGGCCAGATCCGGGTGCTCGGCAAGGGCCGCAAGGAGCGGATCGGGCTGCTCGGTCGGCCGGCCCAGGTTGCCGTCGCGGGTTACATCGAGGACGGCCGCCCGATCCTGCTGGCCCGCCGACCCGCGTCGCAGTCGGCTGCCGACGAACCCGTCGAGATCTTCCTGAACCACCGCGGGGGGCCGCTCGGCGTGCGCGGCCTGCGCTACCGGCTCGACCTCCTCCGCCGGCGGGCGGGCCTGCCCCTTGGCGTCTCCCCGCATACCCTGCGCCACTCATTCGCGACCCACCTGCTCGAGGGCGGCGCCGACCTGCGGGTCGTGCAGGAGCTCCTCGGTCACGAGAGCCTGGCCACGACCCAGATCTACACCCATGTCTCGCCCGCCCGGCTGCGGGCGGCGTACCGCGGCGCCCATCCGCGCGCGACGCGGGCCGTCGGACCGACCGCCGAACCGTCCGTCCCGTGAGTTCCACGCAGGCCCTCGCCCGGGCCGGCCTGATCGTGTCGGGCGCGTTCCTGATCTCGCGCGTCCTCGGGTTCGTTCGGGTCGGCGTGATCGGCAACACCTTCCCGCCCGGCCCCGAGTTCGACGCGTTCCTCGCCGCGTTCCGCCTGCCCGACCTGATGTTCCAGCTCGTCGCCGCAGGCGCCCTGTCGTCGGCCGTGATCCCGATCGTCTCGTCCCTTCTCGCGACCGAGGAGACCGCGCGGGCCTGGCGGGTCGTCTCGACAATCGCGACCATGATGCTGGCGGGCCTGCTTGTGCTCGGCGTCATCGTCCTCGTCGCGGCCCCCACGATCATCGCGTGGTGGAACCCGGGGTTCGACCAGGAGAAGGTCAACCGGACAGTCGACCTGACCCGGATCATGATCCTGAGCCCGATCTTCCTGTCGCTCGGGTCGCTCGTATCGAGCGTGCTCAACGCCCGGGGGAGGTTCGCTGCGTCGGCGATCGCGCCGATCGTCTACAACCTCGCGATCATCGGTGGCGCCCTGGCCCTGGCGCCGGCGTTCGGGATCATGGGCGTTGCAATGGGCGTCGTCGCGGGCTCGCTCGGCCACCTCCTCGTGCAGGTCGTGCCACTCCGCGCCGAAGGGTTCCGGTA
Organism: Chloroflexota bacterium; assembly: GCA_031365595.1. Classification (GTDB taxonomy): domain Bacteria; phylum Chloroflexota; class Limnocylindria; order Limnocylindrales; family CSP1-4; genus CF-46. Next base: position 4,087 of record JANLYK010000392.1, read on the forward strand.
CCACGCCCGGGTCGACCTGAACGACGTCGAGGCGCGCCACGCGCTCAAGCTGATGGCGCCGCGGGCGCTCGGCCTCGGAGCCGGTCAGATCACGTTCGTCGTTCTCAACTCGATCGCCTCGACCCTCGGGACCGGGGCGATCAGTGTGTTCTACGTCGCGTTCACGCTTCTCCAGATCCCGATCGGCGTGATCGGTGTGCCGCTCGGCGTGGTCGTCCTCCCGTCGCTGTCGCGGGACGCCGGGTTGGGCAACATGGAGGAGTTCGCGGCCCTGATGTCGCGCGCGATCCGGCTGATCCTGTTCGTCATGCTCCCGATCACGGGAATTGCGATCGTCCTGCGCAGCGAGATCGTGGGAGCGACGTTCGGATACGCCGGGGCCGAGCTGCAACTCACAGCGGAGACCCTGCTCGCATTCCTCACGGGTCTCACCGCCCACGCCCTGATTGCGATCCTGGCCCGCGCCTTCTACGCCCGCCATGACACCCGGACACCGGTCGCGGCGGCGATTCTCGCGGTCGCCATCAACTCGACCCTGGCCGGCGTCTTCGTTGGCCCGTTCGGGCTGGCTGGACTTGGTCTGGCGATTGCGGTGGCGGCCTGGGTCGAGACGCTCGTGCTGCTCGTCCTCCTCCGCCGATCGCTGCCCGAGCTCGCGTTCCGACCGCTCCTGTCGCTCGGCCTGCGCTCCGTGGCCGTGGCGATCGCCGGGTCGGCAGCGGCAGCCGGCGTTCTGGCCGGCCTGACCCTCGCCGGCGGCGTCACTCCGTCGCGGCTCGATCTCATCGTCCGGATCGGGGTCGTGGGAACTGTCTGGCTCCTGTCATCCGCGGTCGCCGCGAGCGTGTTGCGGATCGCCGAGCTGCGGGCGATCATCGGGCTCATGCTCGATCTCCTCCGACGGCGGCGCGCGGCGTGACCGCCATCACCGTGCCCGACGGCGCCACCACCGACGGCGGCGCGACGGGCCACGAGACCAGCCGGACGGAGCCGACGGCTCCGACCGGCACCGACGAGGCCTGGGACCGGTTCGTCACCGATGGCCAGCCGGGCTCATACCTCCAGCTGTCGGGCTGGGCCCGGGTCAAGGCCGTCAACGGCTGGACCGCGACCCGGGCGCTGAGCGCGGGGCAGGGAAGCGCCGCACCGGTCGGCGCCCAGATCCTGCTGCGTCGGCCGCGTCCGCTGCCGTGGGCGTTCGCCTACGCCCCGCGTGGCCCGGTGACCGCTTCGTGGAGCCCGGACACCATCGGCGCCTTCACGGACGCCGTCCGGAGTGGGCTCAAGAATCGCGTCGGGCGGGTGTCGCACCTCCGGATCGACCCCGAGATCGAGGCCGATGCTGGACCCGATGCCGACGGCGCGATCCGGCGCAGCCTGCGCGCCGAGGGCTGGCGGCCGGCCACCCCGATCCAGCCGAACGCGACCCGGATCATCGACCTGGCACCCGACGAGGAGACGCTCTGGGGCGACCTCCGCAAGAAGTGGCGCCAGTACGTGAACAAGGCGCGCAACGCCGGGATCACCGTGACCGACGCCGAGGGCGACAAGCTGCCCGAGTTCTACCGGGTGTATCGCGAGACCGCCGATCGGGCGGGCTTCCTGATCCGGACCGAGCAGGCCTACCGGGACGTCTGGGAGGCGTATCGCCCGGCCGGCAATGCCCGACTCCTCTTCGCCCGGCGGCCGGACGGCGAGGCGGTCGCAACGCTGTTCCTCGTCCGAAGCGGGCCGCGGGTCGTCGAGCCGTACGGCGGGATGACCGCGGACGGCGGCGATTCCCGGGCGAACTACCTCCTGAAGTGGGAGGCGATCCGGTCATCGCGCGAGCAGGGCGCGACGAGTTACGACCTGTGGGGCCTCGCGACGGGCGGCATCGCCCACTTCAAGACCGGCTTTGGCGGCCGCGAGCACCACTACATCGGCGCCTGGGATCTCGTGCTCGATCCGCTCGGCCGGCAGGCCTACGAGCGCGCCCAGCAGGCCCGCGTCTGGATCGCCCGCCGCCGGCACGGTCTCGCGACCGACGGGAACGCGGCTGGATTCAGCGGCGGCGACGCGGCTTGACCTCGATCCGGACAGCGACCGCAGCGGAGCTGGCCGACTGGGACGAGGGCGCGGTCGACGCGCCGGGCGGGCACGTCTACCAGTCGCTCGCCTGGGCCGAGCATCGCGTCGCCGCGGGCTGGACCGCCGAGCACCTGCAATTCGACGACGGATTCCGGGCCCTGGCCCTGCTCCGACCGTTCGACGTCGTCGGCGGAGCGAGCGCCTACGTGCCGCGCGGCCCGATCGCGGGCGGAGAGCCCGTCGAACGCACCGCGGAGCGGCTCGGGGCGATCGTGGACCACCTCGCCGAGGCGGACGTTGCGGTCGTGGCCAGCGACGCCGAGATCCCGGCGGCGACGGACTACGCGAAGCGCCTGGCGTCGATCGGCTTTGCCCCGATCGAGGAGATCCAGCCGTCGCGCCACCGGATCTCGCTTTCGCTCGCCGGCGGTGACGCCGATGAGGTGTTCGGCAGGATCGCGAAGTCGACGCGGCAACGGATCCGGAAGGCCGAGAAGGACGGGATCGTCGTCGTTCGCCACGACGGCCGGATCGCGCCCGGCGGGGTGGGGGAGGGCTTCACGGCGCCCGCCGAGCCGACGCAGATCGCCCTCGATCGGTTCTACAGCCTGCTCCTCGAGACCGGCGAGCGGCTCCAGTTCAGCTTCGGGCCGCGCGAGGCGTTCCTCGCCTGGTGGCGATCGGCCCATCGCGCCGGCCATCTCGTCTACCTCGAGGCCCGGACGGCAGACGACGCGGTCCAGGCCGGGCTCATCCTGTATCGCCACGGCGAGCGGCTCTCGACCGTCCACTCGGGCGACCACGCGGACGCCCGGCGCGACCATCCGGGCGC
>JANLYK010000427.1:0-4788 GCA_031365595.1 Chloroflexota bacterium
GGCCCGAACGCTGCCTCGAGCGCTCGGTAGGAGCGAAGGTCCGCGATCGAGATCGTCTGGAGCATGCCCGTTGGACCCAGGCCGCGACCGAGCTCGGCCGGGATGGCCTCCGTCAGGAGGTCGTCCGGAGCGGCATGACCACGTGGACGTAGCGGTCATCGCCGATCGGTTTGAAGACGCCCGGCGACAGCGGCCCGTTGAGCTCGAGGGCGAACTGCTCGGCGTGGACCTTCTCGAGGACGTCGGCCAGGAAGCGGGCGTTGAACGCGATCGTGGTGCCGTCGCCCTCGACCGCGGCCTCGACCCGGCCGACGTGGTCGCCGATCTCGGCATTGGCACTGACGGTGATCGCGGACTCGCCGTCGAGCCCGACCCCGAGCTTGACGATGTTCGTCGACTCGTGGGCGATCAGGGCGGCCGGCCGGACGGCGCGCAGGAGCTCCTCGCGATCGAGGACCGCCCGGGTCGCGTGGCTGGCCGGCAGCACGGACTGGTAGTTCGGGTACTGGCCGTCGATCAACCGAGTCACCAGATCGACACCATCGATATGGAACAGGAGCTGATTGCGCGAATGGGCGAGCACGATCGAGACCGGCTCGTCGGTGTCGGACAGGATCCTCGACAGCTCGTGGAGGGCTCGGGCGGGGATCACCACGCTCGTCTCCTCGACGGCATCGAGGACCGTGATCGTCTTGACCGCGATCCGGTAATTGTCCGCCGCGGCGAGTGTGAGCTGGTCGCCCTCGAACCTGGCCAGAACGCCGGTCAGGATCGGTCGGGCTTCGTCGCTGGCGGCCGCGAACGCGGTCTCGTCGAGCGCCTGGCGGAGGATCTTCTGGGCAACTCTCGTGATCGGTCGCTCGCCGGCGGTCTGGACCGTCGGGAAGTCCTCGGCCGGGATGCCCTTCACGTTCGATTCGAACCGTCCGGCCCGGATGTGGAGCGTCTCGCCCTCACCGAGCTCGAGGCTGATCGGATCGCTCCCGGGCAGGGAGTTGACCAGGTCGTTGAGGAGACGGGCCGGCACCGACGTGGCGCCGTCGACTTCGATCTTGCCCGGTACCCAGTAGGTGATCCCGATCTCGAGATTCGTCGCGGTCAGCTTCAGGCCGCCGTCCTCGGTCTTGAGCAGGACGTTCGTCAGCACCGGCAGGGAGCGATTCGAGACGGCGCGGCTCACGACCGACAGGCCGCGCGCGAGGTTCTCCTGCATGACCGAAAGCTTCACGTCGGGTTCACTCCAGGTGACGGATCGGGCGCTGCGCCCGGTCGAGATCGGGACCGCGGCGCTGGCCCGGGATGTCGTGGGTATCCTCCCCCTATCTTAGACCCGTCACCGTCATCATCATGGTGTTGACGGCGTGGACAGCGCCTCGTGGTCGTGCGCCGGACGGCGGTGGATGACCGGCGCACGACGGTGGACGCAGCGCGTGACCATGGCCGCCGCCCGGTGGACCGGCGGTGGATGACTGGTCGCCTTCCCGAACGGCGCCTCCGGAAGCGGTCCGATCGTCCACGTTACGTGGCCGGCTGTCCGCCCTCCGCGGGCCCGAATGTCCACATTCACCCCGCGTTGTCCACGGATTCGGCCCTCCTGTCCACACTCACGCCCACGCAAACCGGTTCACAAGGTTCGTCCGTGGGCCTCGACGCCCGCGCCAGGGGCAATGTGGCACCCCGATTGCATTCGTCGCGCATGGGTGCGGCAACGCCGCGATGGCGCGCCAAGGCGCGACAGCCGTCAGTCCGCGTAGATCAATTCGCGGACGGCTGCGATCTCTCGGCGGAGGTCATCATTCACGGCCGACTCGCGGGTGATCTTGTCGCACGCGTGGAGGACCGTCGAGTGGTCGCGGCCGCCGAGCTCGGCTCCGATCCGGAGCAACGACACGTCGGTCTCCTGGCGCATCAGGAACATCGCGACCTGGCGCGGCGTGACGATCGCCTTGTCGCGCTTCTGGCCCTTGAGCTGGTCCATCTGGACGCCGTAATAGTCGGCGACGGCCTCGGCGATCCGCTCGGGGGTGACCTGGCGCTTCTTCGGGTTGTAGAGGACGTTCGAGAGGACCGCCTGGGCGAGCTCGATCGAGATCGGCATCGCGCCCATCGAGGCATAGGCGACGATCCGGTTCAGGGCTCCTTCGAGCTCGCGGATGTTGCTGACGACCTTGCGCGCGACGAACTCGACCACGTCCGAGGTGATCGGGACGGCACCGACCTCGGCCTTGGCCCGGAGGATCGCGATCCGGGTCTCGAGATCGGGCGCGGTCAGGTCCGCGATCAGGCCCCATTCGAACCGCGAGCGGAGCCGCTCCTCGAGGGTCAGGATCGCCTTCGGCGGCCGGTCCGAGCTCAGGACGATCTGCTTGCCGTCCTCGTGGATCGCGTTGAACGTATGGAAGAACTCTTCCTGGGTCCGTTCCTTGTCGGCGATGAACTGGATGTCGTCGATCAGGAGCAGGTCGATCCGCCGGTAGCGCGCCCGGAACTCGTCGATCTTGCCCTGCTGGATCGAGGTGATGAACTCGTTCGTGAACTTCTCGCTCGTTGCATAGACGACACGCTTGCGCGGGAACTTGGCCGCGACCTGGCTGCCGATTGCGTGCATCAGGTGGGTCTTGCCGAGCCCGACGCCGCCGTACAGGAAGAGCGGGTTGTAGGCGTGCCCGGGCCGCTCGGCGACCGACAGGCTTGCGGCGTGGGCGAGGCGATTGGCCGAGCCGACGATGAAGTTGGCGAACGTGTAGCGCGGGTTCAGATTGGCCGTCGTGCCCTCGCCACCGACCCGGCCGGGCTCGAGGCGGACCTGCGGCGACGGGGCAGCCGGTCCGACCGGCGCGGCGTCGGGGACCTCGGCCAGCGGCGTGTCCGACGGCGAGATCGCGAACTCGACCTGGACGCTGTAGCCGACGATCCGGGCGAGCGTCTGGCTGATCAGCGAGCGATACCGGTTCTCGAGCCAGTCCTTGGCGAAGCCGTTGGGGACGGCGATCCGGAAGCGCTGTTCGTCCACGTCGATGAGCTGCGTGTCGCGCAGCCACGTCTCGAAGTTCGCGGGCGACAACGAGACCTGCAGCTCACCGAGCGCGGCGCGCCAGACCTGCTTGGCATCCATTCGGTCGATGATGTCCCGATCCAGAGGCTGAGGAAGAAATCGGCCGTGATGGGGGCCGTGCGGAGTCGCGGTGACGGGTGCCGGCGGAGCTCCGGATGGGTCGCCGACACGCGGTTCGACGCTCCAGGAGCCCTCGCGCAACAGGGCGATGGGCCTGACCCGCGAGCGTCCCGGCGCCGAGGGCCCGGTGAGGATAGCACCGGCCGAACGGCGCTCGCAAGGCGATTCCGGCATACTCCCAGGGAGTATCGCTACGGAGCCGCCCGACAAGGCCGATCCAGCCCGCCCGACCGGGTCCCGACGGAGGCCGTCGGGCGTTTGACACCCCTCGCGGGCCCGTCATATCATCCGCCGGACGACGAACGCGCCGAGCGCTCACCTGGGCGCAGGCGCGTTTGTGTGCCTATAGGGGTCGGATGTCGACCCGGGGCCCAGCGGAGAGGATCGCGCACAGTCCCGATGAAGCAGACCTATCAGCCCAAGAAGCGGCATCGCGCCAAGGAGCACGGCTTCCGCGCCCGGATGAGGACGCCCGGCGGGCGTCGCATCGTCGCCGCTCGGAGGGCCCGCGGGCGAAAGCGACTGACGGCCTGACGAGCGAGCGCGGCACGCATCCGCCGCGGCTCGTGATGCTCTCCCGTCCGCAGGATTTCACGGCGCTGCAGGCCGGGACCGTCCGGTCCCATCCCCTCCTCTCCGCCCGGTTCCTGCGAACGGACCTCGAGACGACCCGGTTCGGTCTGGCGACAGGCCGGAAGCTGGGCGGCGCCGTGGTCCGTAACCGTGTCCGGCGTCGACTTCGCGAAGGGCTCAGGGCGATGGCGCCCTCGTTCCAGCCCGGCTGGGACGTCCTGATCATCGCCCGACCGGCGATCGTCGAGGCAGACCACCGGGCCGTGGTCGACACGTTGCGGCGGGTGCTCCAGCGGGCAGGCGTCGTGGGAGGTCAGGCGAGCTCGTGAAGCGGGTCGGAATCGGGTTCATCAAGCTCTACCGGATCGTCTTCGCCTGGATGCCGGCGAGCTGTCGCTACGAGCCCACCTGCTCGCACTATGCCGAGCAGGCGATCGACAAGTACGGCCTCGTCCGGGGCAGCTGGATGGGGATGCGCCGGATCGCACGCTGTCACCCGGGTCATCCCGGCGGCTACGACCCGGTTCGGTAGATCGCACACGAGGACCATGTGACACCCCCGCGCCGCCCATCGACCCTCCGCCGCCTGCTGCCGCTGCTGGCGGTTATCGCCGTGGCCCTGATCGTGGCAGCCTGCGCCGGCGGTCCGGCCGGCTCTCCGGGAGCGAGCGGCGTGCCCGCGGCAACCCCGACGCCGCCGGCCGCCCTGCCCCTGACGCCGGTCCACCCCGGCGACCCGTTCAGCCTGATCTCGTGGCTGTTCACGCCGCTGTTCCAGGCGTTCTTCATCCTGCTCGTCGCGCTCGACAAGCTGACCGGCAACATCGCCGTCGCGATCATTCTGATGACGATCATCATCCGGATCGTCCTGATCCCGGTCTTCCGCCGCCAGACTGTCTCGACGCGTCGGACGCAGATGCTCCAGCCCGAGGTCAAGGAGATCCAGCGCCGGTTCAAGGGCGACCGGCTCAAGCAGCAGGAAGCGCAGCGCCAGCTCTATGCCGAGCGCGGGATCAACCCGGCGTCCGGCTGCCTGCCGG
>JANLYK010000466.1:0-3885 GCA_031365595.1 Chloroflexota bacterium
GCCGCGCTCGAACGGGCCCGGATGGTCGAGACCCAACTGCGTGCCCGGAATGTTTCCGACGAGCGGGTCCTCGCCGCCATCGGCCGTGTGCCGCGCGAGGCGTTCATCGCGGAGCATCTGCGCCGCTCGGCCTATGCCGACGATGCCCTGCCGATCGAGGCCGGCCAGACCATCAGCCAGCCGTACATCGTGGCCCGGATGACCGAACTGCTGCGGGTCGGCCCGGGCGATCGCGTTCTTGAGATCGGGACGGGCTCCGGGTACCAGGCCGCGGTGCTTGCCGAGCTCGGCTGCCGCGTGGTGACCGTGGAACGCCACGCCGAGCTGGCCCTCGGGGCGCGCGCGCGGCTGGAGCGCCTCGGCTACGGCGACCGGGTCGAGGTCCGGGTCGGCGACGGGTCGGTGGGCGTCGCGGACGGCGCGCCGTGGCCCGGCATCCTCGTCGCCGCGGCTGCGCCGCGGATCCCGGACGCGCTGCGCGACCAGCTCGACCCCGTCGGCGGGCGGCTCGTCGTGCCGGTCGGCGACCGGGACCGCCAGGAGCTGGTCGTCGTCACGCGCGACGGCGACCGCTGGACCGAGACGTCGGACGGTCCGGTGGTGTTCGTTCCGCTCATCGGAGAAGGCGGATTCGAGGCGGATGGCTGACGGCGGCACCGGACGAGGGCGCCGTACTGCTCGGTATACTCGCCCGGCCATGACCCACGTCTTCGTCGCCCCGCATCCCGACGACGTCGCCCTCTCCTGCGGCGGGCTGATCGCGAGCCTCCGCGAGCTCGGCCAGAACGTGACGATCCTGACCGTGTTCTCGGGCGCCGCCCGCCCGGACGGCGACGACGGCACGGACCTGACGACGTACCAGCGCGAGGCGCTCGGGTTCGGGTCGAAGACGATGTGGCCCGTGAGCGAGGCGTTCAACCGCTCCCACATCGCGGCCGACTATCCGGTCTACGGCGATCCCGAGATGCTCCCAGCGTGGGCGGCCACGGACGCCCGGCTCGAGGCCACCCAGGCCGACGCCGATGCCGCGGCCAAGCGGTTCTGGCAGCGCTCGTCGTGGTATCGCCGGGCGAGCATCCGGGCCGAATCGCTGGCCGGCCAGCCGATCATGGATACGCTCTCGACGCAGGGCGCGGTCGCGACCGATGAGCTGGTCGATGCCGCCGACGCGGGCGAGGTGATGGCCAGACGGCGCCTGGAAGATGAAACCTTTGCGGCCTTTGCCGAGGCCTCGATCGTCTTCCTCGATCTGCCCGATGCCGTGTTCCGCGGCTACGCCAGCGACGAGGAGCTGCTCAATGCGCCGCGGGCCGATGACGCCGCGCCGTTCGAGATCCTCCGCCGCGAGATCGCCCGGCTCGAGCCCCAGAAGCTGTACCTCCCCCTCGGTGTCGGCAATCACGTGGACCATCAGCTGTGCCGCGACGTCGGGGTCAAGCTCCTCGGCGAGGGCCGGCGCTGGGTGATGCCGGGCCCCGAGTACGCCGGGATCGTCACGTTCTACGAGGACTTCCCGTACGCATGGTGGAATGACTTCTCGCATATCGGCGACCTGCCCCGGACGGCCTTCGCCGATTTGCCCGAGGGCGTGAACCTCAGCCCCGAGTACGCCGACATCGGCGATCAGCTCGAGCGCAAGATCACCGGCATCAACCTGTACGCGAGCCAGATGGACAACCTGTTCGGCGGCACCCAGGAGATGGCCCGCCAGGTCCGCGCGTACGGCCGGAAGGTCGCCCTGCTCGACGGCTCAGGCGGCGTCGCCGAGCGCTACTGGTCGACCGCCCGAACCTGAGGCAGGGACTCGGCCAGCGGGCGGGCGCGGCGTCCCTCGTCCAAAGCGTGTCGCGGTCGAGTCGCGCTGAACTGCCAGGATGTCGTCTACGAGCCTGCCAAATTGCACTCTGGGATGACGCCGACGCGGGTCGTACGCCATCGCGGCCGATCAAGAATCCCTCCCGGTGTTTCGAATAGCCGCATACGGCCAAGACGATTCGAGTGGCGTTTGCCCACGACTGATTGGATGGCTGCTATCGATCTCACGGGGCGAGGGCGCCGATGGGGATCACGGACACGCCGTCTGATCTCCGATACCCGTAGCCCCACCCGGTGATGACCGCGAGAATGGCCGGGCCTCCATGTCGATCCGCGTCCACACGGGTTGCCAGACGGAGCAGATTCTCCGCTCCAGCGTCGATTGCCGACTGCCCCAACTTGACCTCGAAGGCCCCCCACCGGCCATCCCGAGATTGAATCACGGCATCGGCTTCGAGGCCGGTATTGTCGTGGTAGTGGAACACGTCCGCGTCCATCGCCTGTGCGTAGATCCGAAGGTCGCGCACCACCAACGACTCGAATAGGAGGCCGAGTGTGTCGACCTCGCGGACGAGGCGCTCGGGACGGGCGTCCAGCGCAATTGCCGCGATCGAGGGGTCCACGAAGTGGCGCGTCGGAGCCTCGCGGAGTCGACTCTTCGAGCGCAACGCCGGCGCCCAAGCTGGCAAGTTCTCGACCACAAAGACCCGGGTGAGGGCATCGACGTAGTCGAGCACGGTCTGGTATTTGATCGGCGCGTCGGGTCCCCCAACGTCGGCCGCGATCCCGCGGGCGCTGACTTGCGTCGCCGTGTACCTGGCAAGCGAGCGAATGACGCGCATCACGCGCTCCGGCTCGCGATGAACGCCATCGATCCGCGGCAGATCCGATCGTGCCGTATCAGCCAAGTAGCCGCGGAGGGCAAGGAGAGCGCCATCAACTGAGCGATCCTGCCAACCGGGCCAGCCACCGACAGAGATGAGGGTCGCGATGTCCCGAACGGTCAGCGTGGACTCTGACGCGCGGGCGTCGTCTCCGTCAAAGAGCCTGGAGAGAGAGATGGCTCCGCTGCTGTGCCCTGACTCGGCCAGCGACATCGGCCGCATTCGGAGACGCAGGATCCGGCCTGCGCCGCTGTGCCTCGAGGCGTCGTCCGCCGGAACCGCAGATCCAGTCAGGATGAAGCTTCCTGACTCGCCACCGCTTGCATCGACCGCTCTGCGGACCTGGTTCCAGACCTCCGGAACGAATTGCCATTCGTCGATCAACCGCGGTCGATCGCCATCGAGGAGGATCGCTGCATCCAGCAAGCCGGCCGTTCGTGCCTGGATGTTGGTGTCCAGTCTGACCTCGCTCTTTGCCGCGTGGCGGGCAGTCTCGGTCTTGCCGCATGCACGGGGGCCTTCCACGAGGACCGCTCCGCCGCCGTCGAGCATCGAAGCGAGCTCCGCGTCGACCACCCGCGCCCTGTACGAGGCTAGGGAAGGGATCATATGCAATGATCTTGGGGGATCAGATGCAAGCCGTCAAGGGGATCAGATGCAAACAATGAACGCTTGAGCCAAGCGGCCCTCCGCGGCCGTTCGGGTGAGTCAGCCTTTGGCGCTGTTGGCGCCGTGGGTGGCCTCGTGCTCGGGCATGCGGTCGGGCGACTCGGTGGCGCCGCCGGTGCCGGTGCCGGTCGTCTTCGTCTGATCCTGGTCCGGACGGCCGGCCGTCGCGTCCCCGGGCGCCTCGGCGCCGCCGAACGCTGGGTTCGGCTCACTCGTGGGCCAGGTCGCCTTGTCGTTGGCGCGGCCGCCGCCGAACTTCGCCTGTCGCCGTTGCTGGCGGTTCTGCTTCTCCATGGGCGCATGGTCGCACGACGGCGATCGAGGAGTCAGGCGCGCGCCTCTGCGCCGGCTGACACGGGCGTGTCAGAGCGGGACCGCCGGGCACTGACGAACCACACGATCACGAGCGCGATAACCACCAGCACGACCCCGCTGACGACCGTCTGGCGCGAGATCAGCCACGACAGCGAGACAAGGTAGGCCACCACGACGAACCGCGTCCGGAACGGCTCGCGGA
>JANLYK010000595.1:0-2799 GCA_031365595.1 Chloroflexota bacterium
ATCAGCTTCCACCGCCGGATCCTCGACGAGCGGATCGCCGCCGGGACGGCCGGGGGCTGGTCCGCGGGCGGCAGCGCGGGCGCCAACCGGGCCGCGCGCGCCTGACGTGCAGGTCATCCCGGCAATTGATCTTGATCGTGGTCGCTCGCGGGTCGTGTTCTGGCCGGGCGCCTCGACCGGCGTCGGCGCACCGACCGATCGCCCCGACCGGATCGCGGAGAACTTCGTCGCGCGCGGCGCCCGGCTCATCCACCTCGTCGACTTCGAGGGCGCTCGAACGGGCCGGCCCGGCAATCTCGAAGCCGTCGGGTCGATCGCGTCGCGGATCGCGATCCCGATCCAGGTCGCGGGCGGGGTCGACAGCGCCGACGGAATCCGGCTCGCGTTCGCGGCCGGGGCGACACGGGTGGTGACGTCGATGGCGATCGCCGACGATCCCGCCGCGCTCGCCGAGGGCCTCGAGGTCGCCGGCGCGTGGCTGGCGGTCGGGCTGGATCCGCGACCCGAGCGCTTGACCGCGTTTCCGTGGCAGCGGGCCGGGTCCCCGACCCTCGCCGGCGTCGTCGCCGAACTGGCCGACCGCGGCGTCGGCCGCTTCGTTCTGGCCCACGGCGGTCACGAGCCCGACCTTGCGATCCTCGGACCACTCGCATCTCGGCCCGATATCGACGTCTTCGTCGCGGGTGGCGTGACCGGCCTCGACGGCATCCGCAGGCTGCGCGACGCGGGAATCGCGGGCATCATCCTTGGCGAAGTGCTCCTCTCCGGGGCGATCGACTTCACCGCCGCCCTGGAGGCCGCCGCTTGAGCCCCGATCCGAACCGTCAGCGTCCCCGATCGTCGAAGAAGCGCCGGGCCACCCAGCCCGGTGCCAGCCCGTCACCGGCCATGAGCCAGGGCGCCAACCGGCCGCCCACCCAGCGCGTCGCGGCCGGCCGGCCGCGGGCCGGCTCGTCGACCCGTTCCGGCCGCCGGTCTGGCGGCATCCCCACCGCCTGGCTGGCCGGGATCGCGGTGGTCGTGGTCGCGGTCGGGATCGGCTTCGCGTCGGGCGCAATCAAGCTCGGCGGCAGTCCCGTCGCCGGTGGCGTCGGCGCCGGTGCCTCCACTACCGTTGGGGCTCCGGCCGGCGGGATCGCTGGCTGCCCGGCGGCACAGCCGCCCGCCGCTGCCGCCGGCTCGACCAGGATCGTGACCGTCCAGACCGCCAAGGGCTCGATCGAGCTGACGCTGAAGGCCGACCTGTCACCGATCGCGGTCGGCAACTTTCTGGCCCTCGCCTCGTGCGGCTACTACGACAACGTCGTGTTCCACCGGGTCGTCCCGAACTTCGTCATCCAGGCCGGCGACGGGCAGTTCGGTCGCACGACCGCCTTCGATGCCGCCCGGGTCGGCGGCGGAGGTCCCGGGTATGACCTCCAGGACGAGGCGGTCACGACGCCGTATCAGCGCGGGACGCTCGCGATGGCCCGCGGCCGGGGTTCCAACTCGGCCGGGTCGCAGTTCTTCATCGTCCTCTCCGACGAGGCGCAGGCCTCGCTGGCAAGCGCCAATACCTATCAGATCCTGGGCGCGGTCACGAAGGGCATGGAGGTCGCCGACGCGATCGCTGCCGCCGCGGACGCCGAGAAGCCCAGTCAGCCCATCGCCATGACGAAGCTGATCGTCGCCCCGTAACCCACCGTCGCCGGCGAAGAACCGGCGACTCCAGCCAGGAGGTTCACCCATGACCAGCGCCACGATCTCCACCGAGAAGGGCGACATCGATGTCGACCTGTTCGCAAACGACGCCCCGAAGGCCACGAACAACTTTGTCGAGCTCGCGAAGAAGGGCTACTACGACGACGTCGTCTTCCATCGCGTCATCCCGGGCTTCGTCATCCAGGTCGGCGACGGCCAGCACGGCAAGAAGGCGTCGCTGAACGCCGGCCGGGTCGGAACAGGGGGTCCGGGCTACACGTTCGAGGACGAGCCGGTCAAGGGCGACTACCTGCGTGGAGCCCTCGCGATGGCAAACGCCGGCCCGAACACCAACGGCAGCCAGTTCTTCATCTGCCACCAGGACCTGACCGGCAAGCTGCCCAAGAATTACACGTTGTTCGGCCAGGTCACGAAGGGGATGGACGTCGTGGACGCGATCGTCGCCGCGCCGCGCAATGCCCGCGACCTGCCCGACGATCCGGTCGCCATCACGGGAATCACACTCCACGAGGACTGAGTTTGCGTTGGTTCGTGCGTGGTGGCGGTGCTCCCGACCAGGATCGTTACGTCGCCGCAACGAACGTTAAGGAATTTATATCGCTCGGTTCGTCAAAACTCTTGGCTTTGATCGGGGCAGCGGGTAGGATGGCCGTGCGCTGTTAGATCAGCCAAGCTGCCCCAGCATCAAGGTCATGGGTAGGTAGGGTCAGGGTAGTCGGTACAGCCGACGTGATAGATGCCCTTGGCGCGTGGCGGGTGTCCGGTTCGCCGGACTTTCACCGGGACAGCATCGAGGCCGGTTCCTTCGGGAGCCGGCCTCGAACTCTGTCCGGGGTGCCGGGGCGCCAGCCCGCCAGACCCAGGTCGAGGGCTCGATCGACGCCCGACCGCTATCATCGCGACTCGCGCGCCTGTAGCTCAGTGGATAGAGCGTCGGCCTCCGGAGCCGAAGGTCGCAGGTTCGAATCCTGTCGGGCGCGCCATTGTCATGAGTCGCGACATATGAGTCACATGAGTCGGGACATCCGAGTCAGTGTGATCCTCGTGTCGCCTGAGACCCCGGCCATCGGCCGGGGTCTCGTCGTGTGTTGCGCCAGT
>JANLYK010000012.1:0-2026 GCA_031365595.1 Chloroflexota bacterium
TGCCGGCGGCGCGGATCTCGGGATCAAGGAGGCCGTCGCCGACGGGACGATCGCCGGGCCGCGTCTCCAGATCTCGATCGTCATGCTCAGCCAGACCGGCGGCCACGGCGACGACTGGTATCCGTCGGGCGCACACGTTCCGTTCATGGGCCCGCATCCCGGCCGCCCGTCCGGCCTCGTCGACGGGTGGACGAGGTCCGGCGCAAGGTCCGGGAGCTGCATCGCGCCGGCGCCGACGTGATCAAGGTCGCGACGTCGGGCGGGGTTCTGTCGGCGCGCGACGACCCGCGCCATGCCCACTTCCGGCCGGCCGAGCTCGACGCCCTCGTCGAGGAGGCAACGGCGGCCGGGATGTTCGTGATGGCCCACGCCCAGGGCGCCGACGGGATCAAGAACGCGGTCCGGGCCGGGATCCGCTCGATCGAGCACGGGATCTACCTCGACGACGAGGCGATCGAGCTGATGCTCCGGCGCGGGACGTGGTTCGTGCCGACGCTGGTCGCGCCGCAGGGCGTCCTCGACGCCGTCGATGCCGGGGTGAGCCTGCCGGCGGCGGTCATCGACAAGGCGCGGATGGTGATCGACATCCACCGGGCGGCGTTCCGACGGGCGGTCGAGGCGGGCGTCCGGATCGCGATGGGCACCGACAGCGGCGTCACGCCCCACGGCCGGAACCTGCGCGAGCTGCTGCTGATGGCCGAGGGCGGGATGGCCCCGGCGGCGGTCCTCGAGGCGACGACCCGCTCGGCGGCGGAACTGCTCGGCGTGGACGACGATCTCGGCACGGTCGAGGAGGGCAAGCTCGCGGACCTGGTTGTGGTCGGCGGTGACCCGTACGACTTCGCCGATCTCGGGGAGCGGGTCGAGCAGGTCTGGCAGGATGGCGCCCGGGTCATGTAGGTGGTCGTGCGCGGCGGGCGGCGTGCGACTCGACGACGTCAGCCGATGGTTCGCCGCCGACCCGTGAGGATCGCCGCCGTCAGCAGGACCGTGGTCAGAGCGACGGTCCCGATCAGCGCGAGCGCGCCGGCCATCGCGAGGGCGTCGATTCGGAGCGGCCAGCCGAGGGCGAGTCCCGCAACCCCCGCATTGGCTCCGACCAACCGACCGACCGGCCAGCGACCGAGCACACTGCGCTGGCGGGCGTGAGCCGCCTGATCACCCGGACCGACGGCCGGGAGCAGATGGGTCGCCGACCCGAGCAGGGCGAGGCCGAGCCAGCCCGCGACGAGCGGCCCGCCGATCGGATCGATCGCCCAGCCCGCGGGTTGGGCGCCCGCGATCAGGACCCGGGCCGCGAGCAGTCCGATCCCGAGCGCGAACCAGCCGATCGCAGCGACGAGACATCCGATCGCGAAGCCGTGCCAGCCCGGATCGGTCGTCCAGTGGGCCCGGGTTCGCCACGTCCCCGCGGCATTGACCACGAGTCCGAGCGCCCCGGCGGCGACGGCGATCGCACCGATCCGGGCCAGCACGTCCGACCCGATCGCCATGCCCAGCGCGGCGAGCGGCGCGCCGCCCGCAAGCCCGGCGACGACGACCCGGGCGCTGGGTCGGACCACGATTCGCGCCCCGACGACGGTCGGGAAGAAGTGGAGGAGCGTCGTCGCGACCACGACGGATACGAAGCCGACCAGGTTGAGCCAGGCGTGGACCGGTTTCAGGCGACCCCACGCCTCGACGATCGGCGGCCAGCCCGCGAGAAGCAGGATCGCCAGCGTCGCGCCGATCGCCACCTCGATCAGCGCGGCGACATAGCCCTGAGTGACCAGACCGCGACTTGGCCCGAGCGCCCGGCCGAGTGGCCGGATCGTGACCGCCCCGGTCAGGAGGATCCCCGCGACGTACAGGCAGCCGCCCACCACCGCCAGGCCTGTCACGGCCCCGGCGAATCCGGCGAACCCGGCGGACACGCCGAGGGCGCCGCTCGCCACCGCCGCCACAGCTGCGCCTCGCAGGCGGGCGTCCATCGGTGGCGCGGCCGCGAATGCCGCGGCGAAGAACGGCATGACCCCGGCGATCGCTG
>JANLYK010000018.1:0-1865 GCA_031365595.1 Chloroflexota bacterium
CCGGCACGGTCGCCCGGCCCTTCCCTCCCGTTTCTCGCGGCGTCGGCTCCCATCGGGGATCCGGCGCCGCACGTCGACCCCTAGGATGAGCGGCGATGAAGACCATCCTCGTCGTCGACGACGAGCCGCGGATCGTCGACCTGGCTCGGGACTATCTCGAGCACGCCGGGTTCACGGTGCGCACGGCGGCCCACGGTCCGGCAGCCCTCGACGCCGTCCGGCGCGACCAGCCGGACCTCGTCGTCCTCGACCTGGGGCTGCCCGGCCTCGACGGACTCGACGTGACGCGCACGATCCGGCGCGACTCGAACGTGCCCATCATCATGCTGACGGCGCGCGACGATGAGCTCGACAAGCTCCTCGGGCTGGAGCTCGGCGCCGACGACTACCTCACGAAGCCGTTCAGCCCGCGCGAGCTCGTCGCCCGGGTCCGGGCTGTCCTGCGCCGCATCGACGGTGCGGGTGAGCGCGCGACGGACGCGCTGATCCGGACCGGCGGCCTGACCCTCGACGTGCCCCGGATGCGAACGGAGCTGGATGGCCGAACGATCGACCTGACGCCCACCGAGTTCGCGCTCCTCGCCGCCCTCGCCCGGCAGCCCGGCCGGATCTTCACCCGCTCGCAGCTTCTCGACGCGGTCCACGGCGTCGCATTTGAATCGTACGAACGGGCAATCGACACGCACGTGAAGAACATCCGTCGGAAGCTCGAGCCGGACCCCCGTCGACCGGCCATCCTGCAGACCGTCTACGGCGTTGGATATCGCCTGTCCGACGAACGTTCGTGAACCCCGAGCGGCGCGGGCTGCACGGGCCACCGTGGGCGCGCGGCTGGTCACCATCGAATCCGCGGCCGGGCTGGTGGCCCGCCAACGAGCCGTGGCCGACGCACCGGCGGCCACCGCGATGGCGCCGGTTCGGGTGCCTGTTCGGGATCCTCTTCCTGGCGGGTGTGCTCGGCCTGCTGTCGTTCGGCCTGACGGTCGTCGGCCAGATCGTGGCGACGCCGGGCCCGCTCGGGCTCGAGTCCGCGTTGCAGCTATCGGGGTCGCCCTCGGGATCGTGATCCTCCTCACCCGGACCGCGCGGGCCCTGCGCGGCCCGAGTGCGACTCTCGACGCCCTCGTCGACCAGGCATCGCGGGTCGAGGCCGGCGACTACACGGCCCGAATCCCGCTCGACCGGCCCGTCCCGCGGCCGGTTCGGGACCTGGCCCGCGCGTTCAACACGATGGCGGCCCGGCTCGAGGCCGACGAGCGGCTGCGCCGGGACCTGATCGCCGACGTGACCCACGAGCTCCGGACGCCCCTCGCCGTCGTCCAGGGCAGCGTCGAGGCGATCCTCGATGGGGTGCATCCAGCCGATGAGGTCCATCTCGGTGCGATCCTCGAGGAGACGCGCGTCCTCGCCCGGCTGGTCGACGACCTGCGGACGGTTGCCCGCTCCGAGTCGGGGACGCTCTCGCTCCATCGCGAGCCGACCGACCTCGCCGTCCTCGTCGGCGATGTCGCGACCTCGTTCGCGGCAGCCGCGGCAGACGCGGGCGTCGAGCTGCGCATGAAGATCGCCGACGACACGCCGCTGCCGGACGTCGATCCGATCCGCATCCGCGAGGTCATCGCCAATCTTGTCGCGAATGCCCTGCGCCACGCTCGGCCGGGCGGCACGGTCGAGATCACCGCCGAGCCGATCCGGGCGACCGACGCGGGGCGGGCCACCGTCGCGATCGACCTGCGCGTTCGCGACGATGGATCGGGGATCGACCCGGATCTGTTGCCTCACGTGTTCGAGCGGTTCACCCATGACGCCCAGTCCCACGGCAGCGGCCTGGGCCTGTCGATCGCGCGCGGGCTTGTCGAACTCCA
>JANLYK010000052.1:0-1896 GCA_031365595.1 Chloroflexota bacterium
CGGGCGGCGAGCCAGGCCGACATCAAGAAGGCCTTCCGCAAACTCGCCCGCGAGAACCATCCCGACAAGAAGCCCGGCGACAAATCCGCCGAGCAGCGCTTCAAGGCGGTCAACGAGGCCAACGCGGTCCTGTCCGACGCCGACAAGCGCAAGAAGTACGACCGCCTCGGCAAGGACTGGGAGGCCTACTCCCGGGCCGGTGTCGATCCCGACGCGGCCGGTTCGCCGTTCGGCGGATTCGGGCGGTCGAGCGGCGGGACGGGCGGCGGGCCGAACGTCCGCTACGAGTTCCGGACAGCCGGCGGCGGGGCCGGCGGCGCGGACTTCTCCGACTTCTTCCGGACGTTCTTCGGGGCCGACGGCGGCCACGGCGCGGCCACGCCCGGTCCGGGAGCCCGGCGCGGACCGGCCACGGGTCCCTCGTTCGACGACATCCTGTCCGGGATGGGCCTGAGCGGCTCCGGCGCGGGTGGTTCGACCCGGAGCGCCACTGCGCCGCCGCGGCCCGCGACGACCGCCGAGGCCGTCGCCGAGATCGATCTCGAGGAGGCGTATCACGGCACCTCCCGCCGGCTCGAGCTCGACGGCCGCAAGCTCGACGTCACGATCCCGCGCGGCGCGGCCGACGGCACGAAGATCAAGCTGAGCGGCCAGGGACCGCGCGGCGGCGACATCGTCGTCACGACGAAGGTCCGGCCGCACGCCGTGTTCACGCGCAGGGGGGCAGACCTCGAACGCGAGCTGCCGATCAGCCTCGCCGAGGCGCTCCTCGGCGCCGAGGTGCCGGTGACCACGCTCAAGGGCAAGGTCCTGCTGCGGATCCCGGCCGGGACCCAGAACGGCCACCGCTTCCGGCTCAAGGGCCAGGGGATGCCGGTCCTGCGCGGCGACAGCCATGGCGATCTCTACGCCCGGGCCCGCGTCGTCCTGCCGGCCAAGCTCGACGACGAGACCGCCGCGGCCGCTCGAACCCTCCTCGACCAAATCGATCAACCCGACCCTCGAACGACGACCTGACCCCGGAGATCCCCGATGCAACTCGACAAGTACACCCAGAAGGCCCAGGAGGCCATCGCCGCCGCCCAGACCGCCGCCGCCGGCCTCGAATCGCCCGTCCTCGACGCCGAACACCTGCTCCACGCCCTCGTCGAACCCGATGACGGCGTGCCCGCCGAGACCCTGCGCCGGCTCGGCGTCGACCTGCCCGCGTTCCGCGACGAGCTCGCCGGGATCCTCGGCAAGCGCGCCCGGATCCGGGGCGGCTCGCTGTCCCTCGACCCGCGCGCCAAGCGCGTGCTCGAGCTCGGCGAGCAGGAGGCCCGCCGGCTCGGCGATGAGTACGTCTCGACCGAACATCTCCTCCTCGCCATCGCCGAGACCGGCGGCGACGGGCAGGGCCTCCTCGAGCGGCACGCGGCCGGTCGCGAGGCGCTGCTCCAGGCGCTCCAGGGCGTGCGCGGCGGCCAGCGCGTCACCTCGCAGAATCCGGAAGGGACCTACGCCGCGCTCGAGAAGTACGGCCGCGACCTGACCGCCGAGGCACGGGCCGGCCGGCTCGATCCGGTCATCGGCCGCGACGACGAGATCCGGCGGGTGATCCAGGTCCTCTCGCGCCGGACCAAGAACAACCCGGTCCTGATCGGCGAGCCGGGCGTCGGCAAGACCGCGATCGCGGAGGGGCTCGCGCAGCGGATCGTGCGGGGGGACGTGCCCGAGGGCCTCAAGGACAAGCGCGTCGTCTCGCTCGATCTCGGCGCGCTCATCGCGGGCGCCAAGTTCCGGGGCGAGTTCGAGGAGCGGCTGAAGGCCGTCCTCAAGGAGATCAAGGACGCCAACGGCCAGGTCATCCTGTTCATCGACGAGCTCCATACGGTCGTCGGGGCGGGGGCCGCCGAG
>JANLYK010000074.1:0-1665 GCA_031365595.1 Chloroflexota bacterium
CGGACTGGGCCTGGATCTCGGTCACGATCTTCGGGGCGTAGCGGTGGACCTCGCCGTCGGCCCGGAACCGGGCGAACCCCGGGTCCTGGAGCTTGTTCGCGGTCGTCGTCGGAGCAACCGCGCGGGCCGCGGCCCTGCGCCTGAGCTGACGATCGGCCAGGTCCGCGAACCCGACCCGGCCGGGCCATGCCGGCGCCGCCGGGAAGCAGCGCGATCGGATGTCGTCGTCGAGCTCGATCGTCTCGAACAGCTTGCCGCCGATGTATGACGACGCGGTGCTGATCCCCATCCGGGCGAGCGTCTTGCGCAGGCCCGCGTCGAATGCCGCCAGCAGGTTGCCGACCGTCGCCGCGCCGTCGAGCTCTTCCGCTCCGCGCGTCCCGGCCAGCTCCACCGCGAGCTCGATCGCGAGCCACGGGACGATGGCGGTCGCGCCGACCGCGAGGACCATCGCCGCGCCGTGGACGTCGAGAATGTCGGACGCCTCGACGACGACGTCGGCTCGGCCGCGCAGCCCGGCGGCGCTCAGGGCGGCATCCACGGCGCCGGCGGCGAGGACCGACGGGACCGGCAATCGATCGAACGTGAAGCCTCGGTCGCTCAGGACGATCAGCTCGGTCCGGCCACGAGCGGCCGCAACGGCATCCGCCGCGACGCGGTCGAGGGCCGCGGACAGGGCGGCCGGTCCCCCGTCGGCAGGCCACGTTGCGTCGAGTCGGCGCACGGGACCATCGAACGCCCGGACGAGAGCCGGCAGCTCGGCGAGGAACGGCCGGTCGAGCCGGATCGTGCGCGAGCCACGCGGCGGGCCGCCGAGGAGCGCAGGCCGCCTGCCGAGCTCGACCCGGAGGTCCATGACCGCCCGTTCCCGCTCGGGGTCGATCGGCGGATTGGTGACTTGGGCGAACGCCTGGCGGAGGTGATCGGCGACGGGCCGGTCGATCCGGCCGAGCCCCGGGATCGGCGTGTCGTCGCCCATCGACCAGAGCGGCTCGTGGCCCTCGAGGGCCATCGTCTTGATGTCGAGACGGGCGTTCTCGGCGTGGAGGCCGGCGAGGAACTTCAGGTCGCTGCCGGTCGGCTCGCCGTCCAGGTCGTAGGACGACTCGTCGTCGCCGGGAGCGGGATCGAGGTGGCTCGGCCGCGGCGCGTCGTGGATCGGCAGGCGCCGGAGCAGGTGGGCCTTGGCCTCCACGTCCTCGAGAACGAGGCCGCGCGCCGGATCGACGAGGAACAGCTCGCCCGGTCCAAGCCGGCCGCGCCGGATCGTGTCCTCGGGCGGCAGCGGGATCGCCCCGGCCTCCGAGCAGACCGCGACCAACCGGTCGCGGGTCACAGCGAAGGCGGTCGGGCGCAGCCCGTTCCGATCGGAGATCGCACCGACCCGCTGGCCGTCCCCGAAAACGATCGCCGCGGGTCCGTCCCACGGTGCGAGGAAGCCCGCGGTCCGCCGCCGGAGCGCCGCGACCTGGGGGTGCGGCGAGCGGCGCAGCGGCTGGGCCTCGGGCATCGCGGTCAGCAGGGCGGTGCCCAGATCCCAGCCCGTGGCGACGAGCAGCTCGACGAGCTCATCGAGCGACTGCGAGTCCGATCCGTCGGCCGACAGGAGCGGCCCGGCCGCGACCAGCTCGGCGCCGACGGGTCCCGCCGGATCGGCCGCCCGAC
>JANLYK010000123.1:0-13995 GCA_031365595.1 Chloroflexota bacterium
GCTCGTAATCCAGCTCCGACGACGCCGCCGGCGCCCAGACCGGCTCGTCCGGCCCGCGGATCTCCGACACGTTGCCGAAGTAGAAGATCGGAAGGCGGTACCAGGTCTCAGGCACCTCGCCGCCGCGGCGCTCCCACATCGCCCGGACGTGACCTTCGAACGCGTAGAAGTCGCGCAGGCTCGGGGGACGGAGGATCGGCGGCCCGAAGGCCAGGTCGGCCGCGTCGAGGATGGCGTCGTCTTCGGCGGGCTCGCCGCGCGCCTCGAACCCCTCGACCAGCTCCGTCAGTGCCTCCACCCGCAGAGCTCTGGCGAGATGGTCATCCAGGGTCGTGACCGGCTGACGGTGGAGGACCCGGTCGTGGGCCAGGTTCGGGTCGGCCGCCACGGCCCGCCGCCGGGCGATCTCGAGGTCGATCCAGTGGTCCACCGCGCTCGTCGATCCGCGCTCGGCGGTCCCTGCCCGGAGGGCCGCGACGAGCCTCCACGGAGCCCCTGCCGCCGAGTGACGTTCTCGCACGTGGGCGATCTTCATCGACCGATCGGCCGTCGCGGGCTCATCGGTCGAGTGTAGGCCAGCGATCCATTCGGCTGTCGCACCTGCGTCATTCGGGTGATGACGCCACGCCACCGTGCATGCGACCGTGCGCACGATGACCGACCATCCGTCCTCCGCGCCGGTCGAACTGCCACGGGCCCTGCCACCGACCGGTCGTCCGGCGGTGCCCGGGGTTGCATTTCTGGCCACCCTCTTCCGCCTGATCGCGATCGTTGCCGTCTCGATCGGCGCGACAGAGGTCGCCGCGGGGATGGCCTTTGGTGAGCCGCGGGCCCTCCTGGGAGGGATCTGCGCAATGGCCTTTGCCGCATTCGTTGCCAGGCGCGTCGGGCGGATCGGGAGCGACCAGACGGAGGCGGTCGTGGCTTCGCTTGCGGTTGCGCTGCTTGCGTTGATCGCCATCGGGGCCGGCCTTCAACCGTCCGCCGGAGCGGCGCTTGCGGTGGGTTCGCTGCTGCCGGCCGTGCTCGTCATCCCCTTCGTGGCGAGCGCCCTGCTTCTGCGCATCCTCGTGCTCTGCGGAGTGACCGGCATCTGGAGCGTGACCGCCGGGCGGCTCCTGCCGCCGAGCGGGTTGCCCGAACAGGGCCAGGCCTTCGTCGCGTTCGTGGCCATGGTCGCCGCATACGGGTTCGTCGTCGCGTCGTTGTGGGCGGTCAGCCGGCGCCTCAAGGACACCGCGAGCGGCCTGCAGAGCGTCGTCGCGATGTCCGCCGACCTGGCCCAGACGCTCGATCCCCGGCTGGTCGGTGATCGGATCGCGATCCATATCGCGCGCGCGATCGGCGCGGACGACTGCGCCCTCAGCTACTGGGACCGGCCGCGGAATCGAGTCGTCACGCTCGGCTACCACCCGCCGGAACGGCGAGCGGCGCTGAGTGAGAGCTACGCCGTCGACGAGTACCCGACCACGCGGGCGGTTCTCATCGATCAGCGCCCGGTCATGATCGACGTCGCCGATCCGCGCGCGGACGCGCACGAGGTCGGCTACTTGCGCTCGATCGGACAGGCGTCGATGGCGATGATCCCGCTGATCGCGGCCGGCCGGACGATCGGCCTGATCGAAGTCACCGCGACGCGGCGGGGGGCGTTCAACGCTCGATCGGTCGAGATTGGCTCAATGCTCGCCGCCGAGGCCGCGATGGCCCTGGAGAACGCCCGTCTCTACGACGAGATCCGCCACCAGGCCCTCCACGACGGGCTGACCGGCCTCGCGAATCGGGTGCTGTTCCGCGACCGCGTGGCGCACGCGGTCGAGCGCAATCGCCGGAACGGCGGGCGGGCCGCCGTCCTGTTCATCGACCTCGACGACTTCAAGAACGTCAACGACACCCACGGTCACGCCCGTGGCGACGAAGTGCTCGCGATCGCAGCCCAGCGGGTCACGGACGCCCTGCGGCCGTCCGACACCGCCGCTCGCTACGGTGGCGACGAGTTCGCCGTGCTCGTCGAGGATGTCGCGGATGCCGACGATGCCCTCGCGGTCGCAACCCGCCTGGCCGAGGCTCTGCGCCAGCCGATGCCGATCGGTCAGTCGGTCGTCCGGATCGCGGCCAGCATCGGGGTCGCCATGGGCGTCGCGGGCGCCGAGGAAGCCGATGACCTCCTGCGCAACGCCGACGTCGCGATGTACGCGGCCAAGGCCTCCTCGCGGGGCGGCGCGGAGCTGTTCCGGCCGGACCTGCGGGACGGCGCCGCGAATCGGGCTGCGCGTTCGGCGAGCCTGCGCGGCGTCGAGGACCGGGGCGAGCTGAGGCTCGACTACCAGCCGATCGTCGACCTCGGGACCGGCCGGATCGACGGGGCCGAGGCCCTCGTCCGCTGGCAGCCGCCCGAAGGTCCGGTCCTGATGCCCGGCGACTGGATCGACCTCGCCGAGGCGAGCGGTGACATCGTCCCGATCGGACGCTGGGTCCTGCGCGAAGCCTGCCGCCAGGCCCGCGATTGGCAGATCCGGCTGGTCCGGCTCGATCTCCGGATCAGCGTCAATCTCTCGGCTCGGCAGTTCCTCGAGCACGACATCGTGGGAACGGTCCGCGCCGCCCTCGACGACAGCGGCCTGCCTGGCGACAGCCTGATTCTCGAGATCACCGAGAGCGGCCTCATGCGCCAGACCAGCGCGACGATCGACCGGCTCGGCGCCCTCCGCTCGCTCGGCGTCCACCTCGCGATCGACGACTTCGGGACGGGCTACTCCTCGTTGAGCTACCTCGAGCGGTTCCCGATCGACATCCTCAAGATCGATCGCTCGTTCGTCTCGTCCACGCCGGACATGCTCTCGCCCATCGCAGCGGCGATCCTGGACCTCGGCCGGACGCTCGGGCTACAGGTCATCGCCGAAGGAATCGAGGAGGCGAGCCAGGCGCGCCGGCTGGCGGAGCTCGGTTGTCGCCTCGGCCAGAGCTACCTGTACGCCCGGCCGATGAGCGCCATCGCCCTCGAGTCCGTTCTGGCCGAGGGGTACGGGATCCTCCGGTCGGTGGAACCGGACGAGGTCGACGAGGGTCGACCGGACGGGCCACGGCTGCGGGTGGTCGGCGCGTAGGTCCTCTTCGGATGCCGGAGGAGCTCCGGTGGCGGGCCTCCCTCAGAACGGCTTGGTGACCATCAGCCACAAGATCAGCAACAGGCCGCCGGCGCCGACGCCGATGATCGGCACGACCGGCGCCCGGGCGACCAGCGCGGCGAGGTGCTCGTCGCCGAGACGCAGCGCGGGATCCGGTTCGGCGCCTCGCGTCGGCACGCCGACGGCCCCGCGCAGGCGGACGAAGTACGGCATGGCGACCGCGTACATGACCGCGGTGACGATCACGAGGATCGCCAGAGATGCCCAGATCCAGCCGCGCCCGAAGTGCCCGCCGGCGATTCCCGCCCAGATCCCGCCGATGAGGAGCAGGAGCAGGCCGAGGTAGACGCCGGACATGCTCAGGCTCGACAGGCTGAGCATCGCCCCGATCCGGGCCCGGTCCCGCTCGCCGCGGATGGCCAGGGCCATCCACGCAGCGACGCCGTGCGAGAGGACGAACAGGAAGTCTCCAACCACGTGGAACAGGACGATCCAGGGGTACACGCTGATCCCTCCGACCGGGCCTGGCGCGCGCCGGGCGCGCGCCGAATTCTAGCTTGTGGTCGTCCGCTGGCGCGGCAGGTGAATCCTCGGAAGCGGTGAGGCCGGCAGGGCGTGGAGGCTGGCCTGGAACGAAGATTGAACGAAGCGAGCGCACCCTCGACCAGTAGATACGGACGGCGCCTCCAACGGGCGCAACGGGAGGCAGGATCCGTGGATCGCGACCTCGTGGAGGCGGCACGGAACGGGGATCGGGAGGCGTATGTCGACCTGATCCGCGTTCGAAGTGACCGGCTCTTCGCGATTGCACAACGAATCCTCCGCGACATCGATCGAGCCGAGGATGCCCTGCAGGACGCGCTGGTGATCGCCTGGCGTGACCTCAAGGGCCTCCGCGATCCGGACCGCTTCGATGCGTGGCTCCAACGCCTCCTCATCCACGTCTGCATCGCCCAGGCGACGCGTGAGCGCCGTCGGACGTCGAATCTTCGCGTGCTGCCGATCGAGGGACCGGCCGCACCCGATGACCTGATCGCGATTGCCGACCGGGACCAGCTTGACCGCGGGTTCCGGCGGCTGCCACCCGAACAGCGGGCAATCCTTGTCCTGACTCACTACCTCGGGTACGAGCCTTCCGAGATCGCCGAGACGCTCGGCATCCCGGCTGGCACCGCCCGATCGCGACTCCATCATGCCCATCGCGCCATGCGCGCCGCTCTCGAGGCGGACGCTCGGACCGCGGTCAGGGGAGGTCGACCAGCATGACTCAGCAACGCGACATCGACCAACTTCTCGACCAGTGGTTCAGCGACGGACCCACCCGAGCTCCCGACCGGGTCCTCGACGTGGTCGCCGATCGCATCGAGCGTCAGTCCCAGCGACCCGCGTGGCGTCTCCAATGGAAGGAATTCCAGTTGAACACCTACCTCAAGCCACTCGCCGCCGTGGCGGCCGTCGTGGCCGTCGCGTTGATCGGCTTCAATCTCATCGGGGGCCCGTCACGGACCGGCCGCGGCGGCCCCGGCCCGACAGCGTCCACCGGCCCGACCACGAGACCCAGCCCGACCGCGCCGCCCAGCCTGACCGCGCAGCCCAGCCCGACGGACGTGCCCAGCCCGACCAATGCCGCCGTGGGCCGGCTTGCCCCCGGCGCCCATACGTCACGCGCCTTCAACTACCCGATGACCTACACCGTGCCCGCCGGCTGGTACAACGGCGAGGACTATCCGGCCGACCTGGCGCTGAGCATCGAGGCGATCCCGGGCGTCGGCGTCATCTCCGTCTGGGGCGCGGTCTACGTGGCATCGCAGGATGCTGCCTGCACAGAATCGCCGGATCCAGGTCGCGGCCACAAGGCAGCCGACTTCATCGACCTCCTCACGACCCACCCGGGGATCGTGGCGAGCACACCGGCGGCGGTGACCATCGGCGGCCTCAAGGGCTCGCTCGTGGATATCGCTCTGGCTCCGTCATGGAAGACCGCCTGCCCGTACAGTGAGGGCCAGCCCTTCGTCCCGTACGCGACGGACTCAATGCCGGGACCACCTGGCTTTCATTGGGGAATCCAGGGCGCCGGGCGTGCCCGCGTCATTTTCCTCGACGCGAAGGACGGTGAGACGATCTTCATCGTCATCGACTCCGTCGATGGCACCACGTTCGATACGATCGTCGCCCAGTCGATGCCGGTCGTCGAGAGCTTCGTCTTCAAGCCGTGACCGTCTGACGACGCCCCGATCCTGGGGTGGGAGCGCGGGAGCCTGCGATGGTTCCCGCGCTTTACAAGTTCCCCCGCCGCGCCTGCTCGATCTCGATCGCCTCGAACAGCGCCTTGAAGTTGCCGACCCCGAAGCCGCGCGAGCCGTGGCGCTCGATGATCTCGAAGAAGAACGTCGGGCGGTCCTGGATCGGCCGCGTGAAGATCTGGAGGAGGTAGCCCTCCTCGTCGCGGTCGGCCTCGATCCCGAGCTCCTCGAGGGTCTCGATCGGGACGCCGACGTCGCCGACCCGCGCCCCGAGCTGCTCGTAGTAGGCATGGGGCATGCCCAGGAACTCGACGCCGAGGCCGCGCAGCGTCCGGACCGTCGTGACGATGTCGTCGGTCCGGAGGGCGATGTGCTGGGTGCCCGCGTCGAGGTAGTAGTCGAGGAACTCCTGGATCTGGCTCTTCTTCTTGCCCGCCGCCGGCTCGTTGATCGGGAACTTGACCCGGCCGTTGCCGTTCGTCATCACCTTCGACATCAGGGCGCTGTAGTCGGTGTGGATGACCTTGTCGTCGTAGTGGATCAGCTGGGCGAACCCGAACACGTCGCGGTAGTAGTCGACGAACGTGTTCATGTCGCCGAGCGCGACGTTGCCGACGCAGTGGTCGACCTCGAGCAGGCTCATCCCGGTCGCCGCCGCGGCCGGCTTCTTGACCCTGCGATAGCCCGGGGCGAAGACACCGTGATAGTCGGTCCGGTCGATGAAGGAATGGCGGACCTCGCCGTACGTATACACGGCCGAGCGGCGCAGGATCCCGTCCTCGCCGCCGTCGAGCTCGACCGGCTCGATCGCCGGCCGGGCGCCGCGCTTCGTGGTCTCCGCGAAGGACGCCACCGCGTCATCGACGAGGAAGGCGATGTCCTTGACCCCGTCACCGTGGCGGTGGACGTGCTCGGCGATCTCCCCGTCCGGCGAGAGCGCGCCGGTCACCACGAAGGTGATGTCGTTGCGCCGCATCACGTAGCTGATCCGATCGCGGACACCGGTCTCGAGCCCGGCGTAGGCGACGGGCGTGAAGCCCCACAGGGCCCGGAAGTAGTGGGCCGACTGCTTGGCGTTGCCGACCCAGAACTCGACGTGGTCGATGCCCTTGAGCGGCAGGAAGTCCTGGGCCTCGTCGTAGGCGTTCTTGTTGACGATGGCGCCGGCCTGGTTGGCCGCGCCGCGGGCGATCGTGTCGGTCATGTCGGCCGGTTCTCCGTGCGGTCCGGCGGCGGTGCCGGCGTGCTGGGTGGGCCGGCGCGGCCGCGGAACGGCGACCCGGCACGGGGCCGGGATGGTCTGGCCGTCCATGCTACGCCGGTCGTGCCAGACTGGGCGGATGCACGACCTCGCCCGCCGGATCCGCGACGCCGGCAACGCGATCCAGGAGCTCCGGGATCCCCTCGTCGCGGGAGAGCCGTGGCCGCTCAGCGAGACGTGGGGCACGGAGCCCGAGGCGGATTGGGGCCCACCCGAGCTCCTCGGACACGTCGACGAGATGCTCCCCTACTGGGTCGATGAGCTCGAGCGGGTCCTTGCCGGCGAACGGGCGGCCGCGGTCCCGTTCGGACGGATCGCGAGCGACGCCTCGCGCCTGGCCCGGATCGACGCCGATCGGCACCGGCCCATCGGAGACCTGCTCGACGACATTGCCGGCGGCATCGAGCGGGCGGGCGCCTTCGCCGACCGCCTGTCGTCCGGCGACGCACAGCGGCTCGGCCTCCACCCGTCGCGCGGCGAGATCACCGTCGGCGACTCGATCGAGCGTCTCCTGACGGGCCATCTCGAGGACCACGTCGAGCAGCTCCGCTCGATCCTCACCCGCCGGCCGGCCTGATCTCCCGTCGATCTGGATCAGGGTCGCCGCTTCGTCAGTCTCGAACTGGTGCGCCGGCGCCCCGACCGGGACCTATGGCTTGGGGGTCCTGGTACGTACGGGCTATTCCCTTCTGGACCATCGGCACCGTACCTTCCGGGTCCGCCCACCTCAGGGGCGAGGAGAGGGAAGGGAACGTCCGTTGCAGAAGTTCTCGTCGCAGGGGTTCAGGATCGTCATGGTCCTGACCGTCGTCGTGAGCTCCGGTCTCTTTACCGGGCTCGCTCAGCGCTGGTCGTAGAACCCATACCGTCCTGTCGACACCGCACTCATCCGGCGGGCCTCCGACCGCCACCCTCTCGCTCCCGATGAGCCGTCCGTCCTCCTACGGACGGCTCTTCGATTCCGGACCCGGATCGCGTTTCTCGCGCAGGATGCTGCGCAGGACGAATGCCACGTTGGCGGGACGCTCCGCCAGGCGGCGCATGAAGTACGGGTACCACTGGGTCCCAAACGGCACGTACACGCGGACCCCGAAGCCGGCCCGGACAAGACGGTCCTGAAGATCGCGCCGGACGCCGTAGAGCATCTGGAACTCGAAGCGGTCGGGGGCGATGCCCTGCTCCCGGACGAAGGCGACGGCGCGCGCGATCAGGCGTTCGTCGTGGGTCGCGATCCCCGGGAACGTGCCGTCGCGCAGGAGTCGCTCCATCAGGCTCGCGTAGGCCGCGTCGACGTCGGCCTTGTCAGGGTGGGCGACCGCAGCCGGCTCGACGTAGGCACCCTTGCACAACCGGATCCGGGCGCCCTCGCCGATGAGCTGCTCCACGTCCGTTGGGCTGCGCCGGAGGGCCGCCTGGATCACGACACCGGAGTTGCCCCGGCCCGCATTGATCGGCCGGAGCTCGCGCCACAGGGCGAGGGTCGCGTCGGTGGTGGCGTGGTCCTCCATGTCGATCCGGACGAATGCGTCGCGCTCGGCGGCACGCTCCATGATCCGGCGCACGTTCGCCCGGCAGACGTCGCCCTCGAGGCCGAGGCCCATCTGGCTGAGCTTGACGCTGACGTTTCGATCCAGCCCGCGGGCGGCCAGCGCGTCAAGGACGGCGAGATACTCCTCGGCGGACGCGGTCGCGGCATCGGCCGACGTGACGGCTTCACCGAGGACGTCGACCGTGGTCCGGAAGCCGGCTGCGCGGAGGGCCTCGAGCGCGTAGAGCGCCTCGTCGAGCGTCTCGCCGGCGACGAACCGGGCGACCATTCCCCGGGTGACCGGCAGGCGAGTCGCGAGCCGGCCGAGCGAGCGGCGCCGCGAAAGCCAGAGCAGCGACGTGCGCATGGCGCGCTCGGCGGCGGAGCTCATGACGGACGGGACGGCCACGGTTCGATGGTAGCGGCTCGGCAGGCTCGCTCGAGACGGGCGGGCCGGGTCGGCTAGGATCGGGTCGATGGACATCCCCGATCTCGGCTCCGACCTGCCCGGCGTCATCGCCCGGACCGCGATCGTCTACGTCGCCCTCGTGATCGCGTTCCGGGTGCTCGGCAAGTCCAGCACCGGCCAGCTCTCGACGATGGACCTGATCGTCCTGCTCGTGATCGCGAACGCGGTCCAGAACGCGATGGTCGGCGAGAACGTGACCCTGATCGGCGGGCTGATCGCGGCGGCGGTCATCCTCGTCCTGGACCGGGGCCTGCACTTCCTGATCGAGCGCTCGGGCAGGGCCAGGCGCATCCTCGAGGGCGAGCCGACGATCCTCGTCGAGGACGGCCGGATCGACGAGGAGCGAATGCGCAAGGAGGGGATCACGCCCGACGAGCTCGGGATGGCGCTCCGCCAGAACGGCCTGATGGCCGCGGAGGAGGCGCGCTACGTCTTCCTCGAGACGACCGGCGCCATCAGCGTCATCCCGTACCGCGGCGATGGTCCGGACGGCACCGGCCAGAAACCGCGCGCCGGCGGCTGACGGGGGTTGACGGGGCGGACCTGGCCACGGGTCAGTGCCGACCGCCGCCCTTGTCGAGCGCCCCACCTTCGTCGGGCGTCGCCCCGAGGTCGTCCATCACGTGTCGACGCAGGAAGGCACGGACCCGCTGGAAGCCGTCGCGCCGGTTCTCCCGCTTCTCCCAGCCGTGGCCCTCGTCGTCGTACCAGTGGACCTCGTGGAACTTGCCCTCGATCTCGAGGGCTTCCACCATCTTCTCGGTCATCAGCGGCACGACGCGCTTGTCCTTGCGGCCGTGCAGGATCAGGAGCGGCGCCTCGATCCGCTCGGCCTTGTAGAGCGGTGAGCCGCGCCGGAACAGCTCGGCCCGGGTCGGGTCG
The DNA here is from genome assembly GCA_031365595.1 of Chloroflexota bacterium. Classification (GTDB taxonomy): domain Bacteria; phylum Chloroflexota; class Limnocylindria; order Limnocylindrales; family CSP1-4; genus CF-46. Next base: position 9,509 of record JANLYK010000123.1, read on the forward strand.
TCGGGCGAGCCCATCATCCGGTTGAGGTCGAGCCGGCCCGGCCGATCGCCGTGACGGAAGCTCTCGGCGATCTCCGAGTCGCCGTACAGGTCCACCCCGGCCTGCCACAGGGACGGCTCCTCGACGAGGGCGCACAGGACGAGGTAGCCGCCGTACGAGCCGCCGTAGATCCCGAGCCTGCCGTTCGACCACGGCTGGGCGGCGGCCCACCGGCCGGCATCGACCATGTCGAACGCGTCGGCATGGCCCCACTCGCCGGTGTTCCCGTCGCGGAACGCCCGGCCGTAGCCGGTCGAACCGCGGAAGTCGACGTCGAGGAACGCGAACCCCTCGCGGACCAGGAGCTGCTTGAACGGGACCCACGCCCGATAGGCCTGCCAGGTCGGGCCGCCGTGGGGATAAACGATCGTCGGGACCTTCGTGCCGCCGCGCTTGCCGGTCGCGCCAGTCGGGCGCCACAGCGTGCCCTCGATCCGGAGCCCGTCGCGGGCCGGGAACGAGATCCGTTCGCCCTGGATCGAGCGGCCGGGGCGGAACGCGGCCGACAGGACAGCCGGCATCGAGTTCGTGACCTGCCGGGCACGGGAGCCGGCGGGGGCGACGCCGGGGACGGGCAACAGCCACAGGTCCTGGGGCCGATCCTGGCTCTCGCCGATGGCCGCCAGCCAGGCGCCGTCGGCGAGGAACCCGACCGAGCGCCAGACGCCCGGCCACGGATTGACGACCGACCCGGAACCGGCCGCGCCGGCGACGACGGGCGGCGGATTCTTCGGCGGCCGGCCGCGCCCGCGCTTGACCGGGCTCGCGCCGCCGATCGGGGCCACGATGAGGTCGATCAGGGCGTGGTGATGGTCGCCGTGGACGAAGCGGCTGGCGTCCGGCGCGGCGAGCGCCGCGTACCCGTAGCCGCCGGATGGTTCGCCGTGCTCACGCTTGCCGGTCGTCAGCACGGTCCGCTCGCGCCCGTCGGCGCTGAGCCGGACCACCTGGAACCAGCCGTCGGCGTCGGTCAGGTACAGGAAACCGCCGCCCGGCAGGGCCCGCGGTCCGGCCGCGTATTCCGTGCCGCCGCCGGCGATCCGGCGCTCGGTCCCGTCGGCGACGTTGACGAGATGGATCTCGCCGACCGCGAAGTCGGGGCCACGGAACGTCGCCACGGCAATCGCCGCGCCGTCGGCGGACCACTCGAGATCCTCCACGTCGTACCCGGCCGCGGTCAGGATTCGCGGTTCCGGCGGGCGCGGATCGCGGGCCGGCCGGCCGCGGCGCGGGATCGGCGCATCGACGAGATGGACCTGGCCCCAGCCGCGGCGTCGCGACACGAAGGCGATCCGCTGCCCGTCCGGCGACCAGCGCGGCATTGACACCCCGGCCGGATGACCGGCGACGAGGACGTCGCGCCCGCCGTCGACGTCGACCACCCGGATCTCGTCGCCGCGCGTGAACGCCAGGCGCCTGCCGTCGGGCGACCACTGGGGATCGGCAATGTCCTTCTCCGACGCGGTCACCTGGGTCGTGGCGCCGGTCCGTAGGGAGAGGATGAACAGTTGTCGCGCGCCGGCCCCCTCCTCCGTGTACACGACCGCCCGGTCGCGCGGATGCACCCGGAACTCGCGTTTTGTGTCGACGGCCACGAGGCGCTCGATCGACAGGCCGCCGGTTGCCGCACCCGTCCCCTTCGCGGCCGCCGCCGCGCCGTCGTCCGCCCTGGTCGCCTGGATCATCGTGGGTCCTCCCCCGGCGCCGGTCCGGCGCAGCCTGAATGGATCGTCATGGCCGTCATCGAGCCGCTCCGGACGCGATCGAGCGAGACCGTGCGAGCGGTGCCGGCCAGCCCACCCTGGCGGCCCACGGCCCGACCATCGCGTGATGCGCCCGGACGTGGCCGTGGAGATCCTCGTAGGCCCAGCTGAAGCCGTCCGGATCGAGCCATTCGGCGTCGGACATCGCGGCCGTCGCGGCCCGGAGACGCTCGAGGCCGGTCGCGAATCGCTCACGGAGGACCGTCGGGGATGTGCCCCGGGCAGCCTCGACCTGGCGGGCGTTGAAGGCGTCGATCCCCTCGGCCGGGATGTCGGCCCAGGGCCGGCCGGCCCGATGACCCTCGATGGCCGCGGCGCCCGCGGCGAACCAGCCGGCGAGGTGGGCGACGTGGTCGGCGAACGTCCACGCGCCGTCCGAGGGGAGGGCCCAGGCGGCATCGGGCACGGCCTGCATCGTCGCCTCGAAGGCCTCGACGATCCTGGCCTCGGCGGCCCAGAACCGCTCCCGATCGGCCGCCAGACGGGCCCGCGTGGGCTGTGGATCGAGGCCGAACGGATCGTTCCCGGCCTGGCGGGTGCGGAGCGCGTCGGCCCACGGCTCGAGGACCGTCAGATGATCCAGCTCGTGACCGTGCAGAACCTGGTGGACCCAGCCCCACGCGGCGTCGCTCCGAATCGTCTCGGGTGGCAGGCGCCGCGCGACGTCCAGCACCCGCTCGTGAGCATCCTGGCCGCGCTCCTGGAGCCGGACGGGCTCCACGTCGGCGAACCGGGTCCGCCGCCGCTCGTTCAGTTGGTCGAAGTCACCGCCGACGTCGAAGTCGTCGTCGGCCGGCCAGGACGATCCGCGCAGCACGTCGGCGATGTAGTCCGTCGCGAGCTCCCACCAGTCGACCACGTGGGCGGCGTGATCGAGGAGCGACCAGTCCGGGCCGCCGGCATCTGACGGCGCGGCGCCGGGCAACCGCCACGCGGCATCATCGAGACCGGCCCAGACCGCGCCGAATCGATCGTGGATCGCGGCCTCGTCGGCCCAGTAGTCGCGGGTCGGGCTCCGGAAGTCGATGGCCCGCACGACGTTCAGGGGGTCCCGCCGGAGGTCGACGGAACGATCCGCGACGGACGCGGTCACGGCTGCTTCGGCGGCTCGTTGGGCTTGGCGACGCTAGCCTCGAGCTGATCGCCGAGCTCGATCGTCCTGCGGAACGCAGCCCAGACCGCCTCGGACAGGACGGTTCGCATGCGCCCCGACTCGAGCTCGTGAAGCGCCGCAGCCGACGTGCCGCCGGGCGAGGTGACCATGTTCCGGAGCTCGGCCGGGTGCATCTGCGACTGCTTGGCGAAGAGCGTGCTGCCCTCGATCGTCTCGACGACGAGATCATGTGCGACATGGCGCGGAAAGCCGAGATGGACCGCGGCGTCGATCAGGGCCTCCATGAACAGGAACACGTATGTCGGCCCGGTGCCGGACACGGCGGTCGCCATGGCCACCATCTTCTCGTCGTCGACCTCGATCTGGGTGCCGAGGGCGCCGAGCAGGGCGGCCGCCTGCTCGCGCTGATCTTCGGTGGTCTGCGGTGTCGCGTACCACACGGTCACGCCCTTGCCCAGCCGAGCCGGCGTGTTGGGCATCGCCCGGATCACCTGGTCGTGGCCGAGGGTCCCGGTCAGGGCCGCTGCCGTGGCGCCGGCGAGGACCGACAGCACGACCTGGCCGCGCTTCAGGTGTGGACCGATCTCGCGACCGACCTTGCCGAGCATCTGGGGCTTGATCCCGAGCAGGACGACGTCGGCGCCCTCGATGGCCTCGAGGTTGTCGGCGACGACGCGGATCCCGTACTCGGATCGAAGGTGGTCGCGCCGCTCGGGACGCGGGTGGCTGGCGACGATCTGGTCGGGCGCGACGAGCTCGCCGCGCAGGAGACCGGCGATCATCGCCTCGGCCATCACCCCGGAACCGACGGTCGCGATCGTCCTGGCGCTGAGTGGGGTCGTCATCGGGGCGAGTATCGCACGCGATTCGGGCCGTGGGCCTGGGCTCGGGGCATGGCGTGGAACGGCTGCGCGCCCGAGGCGGCACCGGCGTGCGGCCCGAGCCCCAGCGTGCCGATGAGCCTCGCAACTTCGTCAACCATTCGCCGGGAGGACTCGTACGGCGGCTTGTCGCCGTCATCAGGCCTGTGGAAGGACCGCGATCGGTGCCCGCCGTGCGTGGACCGGACGTCATCGGTGCCGAATCGACTCGCCCAACCGCGAAATTCCCGCCGTACAGTCCCCGCGCGGTTGTTAGGCGAAATCCCGAGCGGCGCGATCAGGTCAGTCGCGGATCGCGGTGGCGAGGACGAAGAAGCGGCCCGTCGTGGTGACCGCGACGTCCCGGAACCCGGCCGCGCTCAGGGCGGCCCCGATCTCGTTAGGTGTCCGGTATACCTTCGGGATCGTGAACTCGCGGCCGTCGGCGAGAACGCGGACGGCTCGATCGGCAGCGGGCGCCGGGTGGTCGACCGCCCCGGATCGAGCATCCGGCAGCGAGTCGATCAGCGCGATCCGCCCACCCGGCCCGAGCCAGCGCCCGGCGACATCCAGGAACGCCCCGGTCTGCGCCCGTTCGACGTGGCTCAGCCAGAACCCGGCGAACAGCGCGTCGGCCGGATCGCCCTCGGGCGGTGCCCACGCATCGCGGACATGGATGTGGGCACGCAGCCCGTGCGCGACGAGCCGTTC
>JANLYK010000124.1:0-3677 GCA_031365595.1 Chloroflexota bacterium
ATGCAGGCCGAGCAGTGGCAGGAGCAGTTCGTGATCGCCACCGAGCTCGTCGAGGTATCGCGGGGCGTGGGTGGCCGGGCCCACGTCGAAGCCCTCCTGTTCGACGGCATGGCCCATCGCTACATCGGCGATCGGCAGACCTCGGTCGAGCGCTACCGCCTGGCGCACGCGATGGCGACCCGGGAGGTGCTCCCCGACCAGGTCGTTGAGGCAGGAACATTCCTCGCCTCGACGCTCGAAGCCCTTGGCCGGCTCGTTGAAGCCCTCGCGGTCGGGCTCGCGACCGCCGAGCTCGCTGAGCGGGTCGGCGATTACTCGATGCTGCGAGCTCGACCGAGAACGATCGTCCCGGAGATCCGCCTGTCGCTGGGGCCCTGGCGCGAGGCACTTGCCGCGATTGAAGCCGACGCCGATGGTCTCGACCCGCACTCCAGGCTGACCCTCTGGCAGATTGCCGCGTCGGCGGTGTCGCGGATCCAGGGCGCACCCGCCGTCGAACGCATCAGGCGGATGGTCGAGGCCTCACTGGCCGACGCCGAACAGGCCGGCTGCCCGCGCTGTCGACGCGAGGCGCAACTGGTCAACGCCGTCTCGCTTGCCCGGGTCGGACGCGCCGCGGAGGCCCGCAACCTGCTCGATGCGGCGCAGTCCGGGATCCCGGAGATCACCCTCGAGCCGTACGTCGCCGACATGCGCGAATGGGCGGGCGCCCTGTTGGCCGGTGCCGACGCCGGCGGCAGCGATCGCCTCGTCGACGTGATCGAGCACAACCGCCGGAGCGGCCGAAGGATCGATGCGATCTGGGCAACGATCGACCTCGGGCGGTCCCTGATCGAGACCGACTCCGGGCGGTCCGCCCGTGTCCTGCGCGAAGCCGGCATCGAAGCCGACCGCCTGGGCGCGCGAACCCAGGCGCAGGTCGCCGATCGACTGCTGCGCGGCCTCGGGCAGCGGACGTGGCGACGCGGCGCGGCCGGCAGCGGGCCGCTCGCGCTGACCGAGCGTGAGCGCGAGGTCGCGGCCCAGGTCGCCGCTGGGGCGAGCAATGCCGAGATCGCCGACGGACTGTTTGTCTCGATCAAGACTGTCGAGCGCCATGTCTCCAACCTGTTCGCGAAGTTCGGGGTCCGGAACCGGACCGAACTGGCCCGGAGCTGGAGCGCGGACCGATCCGAGGACCGCGAGGTCTGAGGGTTCTCCCCGATGAGCCGGGCTCGCGCCCCGGCGCAGTCTGGCGTCGTCCATTCGGACGGAATGCAGCGGTGGAGGTCACGTGGGCGTCGCGGTCCTGTTGCTCGGTGCTCACGACGGCGAGATCGGTGTCTCGCCGGCGCTCGCCCCGGCGCTCGGGCGGCTCGGCGTCACGCATGTCCAGTTCGTCAGCGATGAGCGCGGCTTCGGGGTCATCGTCGAGGGCTGGGCGTTCGATCCGGCCTGGGCCGGTGAGGTCGCCGACCTGCTCGGACGGGCCACTCAGCGCGTCCTCCGTCCCCTGCTCGATGTCGCGATCAGCGACGAACCTGGAGGTCCTGTTCATGCGTAATCGACGCGTCATGGCGCTCATCGCAGCGGCCGCTCTTGCCCTCGCCGTCGGAGGCCCGGTCTCGGCCCACCCGCACACGGTGTCGGTCGCCCACCAGGGTGACGGGCAGGTCCTCGCCAACGGCCAGAACCATGCCGGATATATCAGCGGGGTCTCGTGCGGTGGCGATCCCGCGGCGTATGGCCTCGAGACGGCGCACCACGGCCCCGACGCCGGGACGCCCGGCAGGGGCGACGGCTGCTACATGACCACCGGCGGCGTGGCCCCCGGCGCGGACGTCGCCAATCCCGTCATTCGCTAGCTTCGGCGATCAGCGTCGACGCCTCGGCCCGCGGCCGGGGCGTCGCCCTCGTTCAGCCTGCGTCGCGCCCGATCGAGCGGGCAGCTTCGGCGCGTTCGACGAAGTTCGTCAGCACATCGTTGAAGGGCGGCCCGCTGGCTTGGGGTCCGTGGAAGGTCCCGGGGAACGCGGCCGCCTCGGCGCCGAGCTCGTCCACGAGCCGATCGCAGACGGCCCCGAAGAACGCCCCGCCGATCTCGGCTGCCGGCGGGTACGGCTCCCAACCGCCGCGTACGACGAGGACGGGCACGCCGGAGTCACGGATGGCGACGAGCGGCGCGACGGCCTCCCAGATCGGGCGTTCCGTCATCGAGCTCCGGATGTTGCGTGTTTCGAGCGCGTCCGGGGGCGCGTCCGGCGGTGGGAACCCCAGGCCGGCGGCGAATCTGCCGACCCATGCGGATTCGGTCGGATCGTCGACGGACGGGAAGAGCGGCTCGAGGCGACGGCGCAGGGCCATCGACGCGGGGTGGTCGGCGATCGCCGAGAAGAGCGGCGGCTCGATGACCGTGAGCGACCGGACCCGGGCGGGAGCGGCCGCCGCCACGAGCAACGCGACGACGCCGCCGTACGAGTGCCCGACGAGATGCGCGCCGTCGGAACCGAGCAGCTCGACGAGGTCCACGGCGTCCCGGTCGAAGTCGACCCGGCCGTCAGGCTCCGGGCTGGCGCCGAAGCCGCGCCGATCGACGATCCGGAGCGTGAACCGGTCCGCGAGCGGCGCCTGCGCAGCGAACGATTCGCCGCTGCTGGTGGAGCCATGAACGAACACGATCGTCGGGCCGGAGCCAAGCTGAAGGACGTTGAGAGCGGCGGCGCGATCGTTCAAGGGCGGTGCTCCTTCAGGCTTCGACGCGCGGTGCGGACGATGCGGATGAACTCCCGCAGGTGGGCGATCGGCTTGATGTGCGACGGGGCGCCGGCGTAGATCGTCCGGATCGGGACCCAGGCGATCGTGCCGCCCATCCGAATGCAGATCGTGATCTGCTCGACCTCGAACGCGAAGCCCTGCTCCGTCGAGTCGAGGGTCGCGGCCGCCAGGCGCGCCGAGACGAGCCGGTAGCCTGACTGGTTGTCGGGGATGTCGCGCCCAACTGCCCACGACACCGCCCACCGGCCGAGCTCGTTTGAGAGGCGCCTGATCGCGGGCATCGCCCGAAAGTTGCGCCGGCCGATGACGAGATCCGGTCGTGGCTCCTGGTCGGCCGGCGGCGCCGCCCAGGCAGCAAGGAAGCGGGGGACCTCGGCGGGGTCGTGCTGGCCGTCGGCGTCGAGGGTCAGGATTGCCTCGGCGCCCTCGTCGAGCGCCGTTCGGAACCCGGTTCGGAGGGCCGCGCCCTTGCCCTGATTCGGGCGCTGCTCGATCACCTTGGCGCCCGCCAAACGGGCGACGGCCGCCGTCGCGTCACTTGAGCCGTCGTCGACGACGATCACCGTGAGGTGCTCGAGCGCGGCACGAACCACCGCCTCGATCCGGGGCGCCTCGTCTTGGGCGGGAATGACGGCGACGATCACGCCAGCGCGACGCCCGGTTCGTGGCCGGCCGCGGAATCGGCTGCCTCGACCCGGCCGACGATCCAGTGCTCGACGCCGCGCTCGTCGAGGCCGGCCCGGACCGCGTCGAGCCGCTCCGGCGGGATCGCCCCGAGCAGACCACCCGACGTCTGAGGATCGTGGGCGAGGGCCACGAGCGCGTCGTCGATCCCGTCCGCGACCGACAGGGCCGGCTCGACGAAGCGCCGGTTGTGGGCTGCGCCCCCCGTCTCGACGCCGGCCGCCGCAAGATCGAGGGCG
>JANLYK010000146.1:0-2316 GCA_031365595.1 Chloroflexota bacterium
CACGAGGACGCCCTCCTGTCGGTCGACGAGGGCTTCCGGACGGGCGTCGCCTTTCTGCGCTCGGTGATGCCGACCGAGCCGGCGATGGCCGCGGCGTGGTGGACATGACGCGTCGACCCATCCGGAGCGCGATCGTCGGGGCGGGATTCATCGGTCCGCACCACATCGACGCAGTCCGCCGGGGCGGCTTCGGGGAAATCGTCACGCTGGTCGATCGTGATCCCGAACGCGGGCCGGAGACCGCCCGCGCGCTGGGGCTCGAGCGATCGGTGACGAGGTTCGAGGAAGCGCTGAGCGATCCGTCCATCGACGTCGTGCACATCTGCACGCCGAATCACACCCACGTCGAGCTGGCGGGCGCTGCCCTGGAGGCGGGCAAGCACGTCGTCGTCGAGAAGCCGGTCGCAATCGACCGGGCCGGCGCGGCGTCCCTCCTCGAGATCGCACGGCGGACGGGTCGCCATGCGGCGGTCGCTTTGACCTACCGCGGCTACCCGATGGTCCGTCGAGCCCGCGACCTGGTCCGTGACGGACGCCTCGGCCGGCTGCGCCTGGTTCACGGCGGATACCTTCAGGATTGGCTGGCGGACGCGAGCGACTACAACTGGCGCCTCGATCCGGCGGCCGGGGGAGTCTCGCGGGCCTTCGCCGACATCGGGACCCATTGGTTCGACACCGTCGAGTTCATCGCCGGCGCCCGCGTCGCGGCCGTTATGGCGGACCTCGCGACCCTGATCCCGATCCGACATCGACCGGTCCGGGCGGGGACTGCCTTTCGGGCCGGAACGGTCGCCGGGGAGCCTGTCGAGATCAGCACCGAGGACGCGGCCACGGTGCTTGTGCGCTTCGAGGATGGCGCCCGCGGGGCCCTCGTCGTCAGTCAGGTGAGCCCCGGCCACAAGAACGATCTGACCGTCCACCTGTCGGGTGCCGATCAGTCGCTCGGCTGGTCGCAGGAAGCACCCGAGCAGCTCTGGCTGGGAGCCCGCCACGAGACGTCGATCGTGTCGCGGGCGCCGGCGGCCGAGGATTGGCCGGTGGGCGTTCCGGCGCTGCCGGCCGGTCACCCCGAGGGCTGGAGCGATGCTCTCCGCGACGTGCTCCGTCCGTTCTATGCCGCCGTCGCCGCCGGCGATCCGCCGCCCGCCGACGATGCTTCGACGTATCCGACCCTCGCCGACGGCGCGCGCGGCGTCGCCCTGATCGAGGCCGTGGTCGAGAGCTCTCGCGCCCAGCGCTGGGTGGATGTCGAGCCGGTCGGCGACAACCGCGCAGCCGGGATCGCAGCACAGAGAGGTTCACGCCGATGACCGAGGCACGCGTTCGTCCCGGCAAGGCTCTCGTCCTGCTGTATCGACGACCAGTCCCCGACCGGCGATCGGCGGCGGCCGGCGGCTTCGGTCAGACCCGCTCTGCATGAAAGCGGTCCTGCTGCCGGGTCACGCTGACGTCCGGGTCGTCGATCGACCGCGGCCGACGCCCGGCCCGGGCGAGATCCTGATCCGGGTGGGTGCGTCGGCCCTCTGTCGGAGCGATATGTCGCTCTATGACGGCGTCCCGGTGGTGGGCGGCGGCGCGGCTCCCGGGACGATCGTGCCGGGTCACGAGGTCGCCGGTGAGGTCGCCGCTCTCGGTCCCGGCGCCGTGGATATCGCCGTCGGTGACCGGGTCGCGATCTTCCTCGCCATCGGCTGTGGACGCTGCACTGCCTGCCGGCGAGGCTACCTGATGCTCTGTCCGACGTGGCAATGTCTGGGCTTCGACGTGGACGGCGGGGACGCCGAGTACGTCGTGGTCCCGGTGGGGAACTGCCTGCCGATCCCGGACACGATGTCGTACGAGGTGGCCACGCTCGCGACCGACATGATCGGGACGCAGTTCAGCACGCAGAAGCGGCTCGCCGTGTCGGGCGCCGACACCGTCGCGATCTTCGGCCTCGGGCCGATGGGCGCCGCCGGCGTGCTCGTCGCCAAGGCGCGCGGTGCGCGGGTCGTCGCGATTGGTCGCGACGCCGGCCGGCTCGCTCTGGCCGAGACGCTCGGCGCCGACGTGGTCCTTGACGCGACTCTGCCCGACCTCGTCGGCCGGCTGCGAGACGTCAGTCACGGGACGGGCGTGGACGCGGCGATCGAATGCAGTGGCAGCCCGGAGGCTCAGAATGCGGCTCTCGACGCGACGCGGGCCCTCGGTCGTGTGGCCTTCGTCGGCGAGTCCCGTTCGACCACGATCAATCCGAGCGACCAGTTCCTGCGCAAGATGCTGACGGTGATCGGGGGCTGGTATTTCGCCACGTGGGAGTTTCCGGAGATCGTCCGG
>JANLYK010000168.1:0-4589 GCA_031365595.1 Chloroflexota bacterium
GACGGACCCGTCGTTGAACAGGCCGCGCAGGACGGCCTCGGCCGCAACCTTCGCGTATCCGTACGCCGAGACGGGACGGAACGGCGCGTCCTCGGTGACCGGATTCAGGGACCGTGGCAAGTCGCCGTACTGCGCCGAAGAGCCGGCAACGACCAGGCGTGGATGGAGGCCCGTCCGGCGGAGCGCGAGCCCGAGCTCATACGTCGCGCCCACGATGTCGCGGACGATCGTGCCGACCTCATCCGCGGCGCGCGTGGACGGTCCGGCCAGGTGGAACACCACGTCGGGCCTTGTCGCGTCGAGCGCCTCCTCGAGCCCCGCCCCGCTCGCGAGGTCCACCGAAACGGAGCGCCCGCCCAGGCCCTGGCGCGGCGTTCGGGTCAGGACCACGACGTCCCAGCCGCGGCTCTCGAGAAGAGCGCACAGATGCGTGCCGACGAACCCGTGTCCTCCGGTCACGAGGGCCGTGGTCATCCAAGATCTCGGCGGCAGACTGTCCGGTAGACGTCGATCACCCGCTGGGCCACGAAGGGCAAGTCCAGCCAGCTCGTCCGTTGGCGACCGTTCGACCGGCGACCCGACTGCGTCACGGCGATCACGCCTTCTGCGAGAGACTCGACCAACGCCGCATTCGCGTCCAATGGGTCGACGTGATCAGGAAATGGGACGACCGACGACGGCTCGACACCAGCCAGGATCTCGGCGACGTCGCCAACGTCCACAGTCACGACCGGCAGCCCCATCGAGGCCGCCTCCTTGACCACCGTCGGGGAGCCTTCACTGCCGCGCACCGAGGTGAACAGCAGCAGGTCTGCTGCGTCGAACTTCTGTGCGACGCGGAGTCGATCCTGACCGGGCTCGGTGAGGACGAGTTCCCGGACGTTGATCCCCCGATTCTGGAGCGCGGCGAGCACGTCGCGGAAGACGTCATAGCCCTTGATCCGTCGTCGCGGGTTCGCGCCGAACAGGACGACCAGCTCACCAGGTGCGAACCCGAGGGAGGCTCTGGCTTCAGCGCGGTCACCCGGCACCAAAATCCGCAGATCCACCCCGTTCGGGATCACGAGGCCGGCCGGGTCGCCTGCAGCGGTCGCCAGCCGGCGAGAGACGTAGATGCGCTGGGCAATGCCACCAGACCCGAGCCGCGTGATCCAGTGCTTCCAGCGGACGTTGACATCACTGCCGTAGAGGGTCAGGACGCACGGCCCGACCCCGGCCAGGCGGGCCGTCAAGGCCGTCATCCCGAAGTGGAGGTGGACGATATCCCAGGACTCTCGCCGGAACGCGCGTCGGACGCGAGGCACCGCCAACAGGTAATCCGCGCGGCCGCGGCGATGCCCGACAATCTCCACCTCGACGTGGTGCCCCAGGTCCCGGATGGAGGCGACCGAGTCCGACACGAACACCCCCGTGTGGTCATCGCCCATGGGCCACAGGTTGGTGATCGCGAGAATGCGCAGGGGACGGTCCTCGCCGTCGGGCGTCGCGCTCATAGGCTCTTGCCGGCTGACGGATCTGGAACGAGTTGGTCCTGAACCTTCAGCTCCGTCGGCCTCCGGCGCGGCAGGGCACGCGACAGAGCCCTGATGTCAGTCATCAGGGCCAGGCCGGCAATCAGCGTCCCGAACAAGCCGACCGCCACGACAATCGTCAACCCGAGAAGGTCCGTCGCGCCACGGTCGACCAGTGTCCCGACCACAAGGCCGGCCACGACGAGTCCAATTCCACGGGCGACGGGACCGGTCCAGTGCATCGCCAGTCGATGCCACGCGGTGAGCAGGGGACCAGCCGATGTGATTGCGGTCCCGACCAGGTAGCTGAAGGCCACGCCCAGTGCACCGAGCGGACCGCCGATGACCGCGACCAGCCCCAGTCCGACCAAGCAGCCAACGACGGACCATCCTACGGGCGTTTTGAGCTGCCAGCCGGGCCCGCTCGAAAGCGAGTTGATGGCCGGGACCGCGATGATCGTGAGGTACGCGGCCAGAAGGATCAGTCGGAGCACGGAAGCGCCGGCGACGTACTCCGCGCCACCGAAGACGACCAGCGTCACTGGAGCGAGGATCTCCGCCGCGACGAGTACCACGGCCCCACACACCAGCAGGCCTCGGGTCGCAAGGTCAGCATGCCGTTTCACAGCGGCCACGTCACCCGCACCGTACGACTCGGACATGAACGGGAAAAGCGCGAGAGCCAGGGCTCTGGGCATGAAGTAGAGCGGCGCCGTCAACGTCACCGCGGCGACGAAATGGGCGACCTCGGTCGGAGCCGCGAACCAGACGGCCAGCAGCTGGGTGCCCTGGAGCGATCCGGCACCGGCGACGATCCCGATGCCGGCCAGAAAGGAATAGCCGAGCAGGTCGCGCCGAGGGCGTCGCCAGGGGTCGAGTCGCGGTCCGGCTGCCGGGCCGCGAACCGCCCGTCGAGCGAGCAGCGAGAAAGTCCCGTACGACACGATGAACGGCAGGAGGTATGCCGTCGCGCCAGACCACGCGACGGCCAGCGTGAGAAGGATGGCCAGCGCCGACGTGGCGATCTCGATCCGCACGTAGCGATCCACCCGTTCGAATGCATAGAGCGCTGCCTTGTCGGTCGTGTAGAGCGAATACACAAGGGCCAGCAGTCCGACCTCGATTGCCTGCCATGGCGGTCGACCCAGGAATGCGACCGTCCCCGCTGCGAGCAGGCCAAGTCCGGCCGCAGCCAGAATGCTCACCGTCGACAGCACGACGTACGAGGCGCGCGCTCGTTGGATGTCGCCCGCTCCCCGCTCGAACGGGATGAATCGTGAAGTGGCGGACGAGATGCCCGCCGGCAGCACATAGCTCGCGAGCATCGCGACAGCGATCATGGCGCCGACTTCGCCGAACGTTTGAAGGTCAGTCGCCCGACTGATGACTGCCCCGTAGACGACCCGCGTTCCGCCGAGGACGATCAGGGCCATCATCGACAGCATGCTGTCCCGGGCAACTCTGCCGCCACGTCCGCTCAACACGCGCGGAAGCGTACGGGAGTTAGGATGGTCACCGCAATCGACGGCGGTCGGGCTGGCGTGCAGGACGAGATGCCTGGGCGGGCCCCCCACTCCGTTCGTCGTACCTGCTGGACGATGGAGGCCGCGTTGCCAGGACCCGAACGTCGACGCGCCGCTGCCACCCTTCAGAGCGGTCGACCCGACGCAGGTCTCAGCCGCGGCCGCCGCAGTTCGCGCTAACCGGCTGGCGATGGCGAACCAGTCCAGTTCACCCATCTTTCCGCGCCTGGCTGGCCGCGAGGCATCAGCAGCCGTCTCGGCTTCGAGAAGGGGCAGTGCCTCATTCAACGACGACATCTGGGCGCTGGCGCTCGCGGCTGCCATGCTCATTGCCCCAGTTGCAATTCACCTGGTTGTCGGCGACGCAGGCCCGTCGTGGTTGTCGGGAGCGAGCGCTGCGGCCATCGCAGTCGCGGGCTACGCGCGCAGGCCGGTGGCTTCTCTGCTCGTCATCGCCTTGTACCTCCTGTTCATCGACACCATCGCGCTCGCTGCAGGTCCGGGCGTCAAGGTCGTCGACGAGCTGACCATTCCAGTCGTCGCCCTCATCACCCTCGCGCGGAGGCGGCACGAGGTGGCCGCCGCCTGGTCGTCGCCGCGCGAAGCGGGGTTTCTGTTGATCGCCGTGGCTGCGCTGGCGTCCAGCGTGATCAACGGCGTCGCCCCGATGACCTGGCTGCCGGGGCTCGTCCTGCTGGCCAAGGGCTTCGCCATGTTCTATGTCGCCCGACTGCTGCCGATCAGCGAGCTGCAGGTCCGCTGGGCCATGCGCGCAGTCCTCGGTGTCGGGTTGGTCGTGCTGGTCCTGGGTGCGGTGGAGTTGGTCGCGCCGGAGATGTTCATCAACCTCGGGCTGCGCCCTCCTGACGAACGGGTCGGTCTACCGGCCGTCAAGTCGTTGTTCTTCCATCCTCAGCTGTTCGCATGGTTCAGCGGATTCATCGCACTCTTCCTGATCGCCCACCATGGCCTGCTCCGTCAGCGTTGGATGCTCGGGCTCGCGATCCTGTTCTCGATGGCCACCATCCTGTCGGCGCGCCGGCGAGCGATGCTGTCGGTCGTGGGCGGGTTCGGGGCGGGCATCGTCGGAGATCTACTCGGATCGCGGCGCGCGATCGGTCGACGATTTGCGCGCTGGGCGCCCGCGACCTTGTCCCTTGTGATCGTGTCAATCGGATTTCTCCCGGCCCTGATCGGTCTTTACCAGCTGACCGTCGATCGCTACATGGTCGGAGGTGGCGTCAGCGGCCGGATCGACTTCGGTCCGATCGTGGTCGACATCGGATCGTCCGGAAATGGGGCGCAGGACGCGCAAGGCGCCCCGGCTAGGGTGGCCCTGTACCAAGCCTCATTACTCGTGGCGCGCGATCACTTCCCGCTCGGGGCTGGCCTCGGCCGTTTCGGAAGCTGGATGAGCCGCACCGATTACAGTGACCTGTACTACCAGTACGGTCTGGACAAGGTCTACGGGCTCAGCCCTCGGTTTCCGACGTTCATCACCGATACGTTCTGGCCGCAGGTGCTTGGCGAACTCGGAGTCGTGGGCCTGATCGGG
>JANLYK010000179.1:0-4728 GCA_031365595.1 Chloroflexota bacterium
GACGGACATCGCGCACGTCGACTGGCCGCTGCGCCCGGCCGAGGCCGAGATCGACGACAACACGATGGCCGCCGCGCACGGCCTGCTCCTGCCCGATCGGGCGCCTGTGCTGATGGCCGTGGACCGGATCGACGTCCGTGGCTGGCGGCCCGTGCCCTCCTGAACATTGGGGCGGCCGTCAGCGTTCAGGGGTGGCGGGAGCGGCCCTGGAAACGCGGGATGAGCGTGGTGAGCTCGGCGCTGATGTCGATGGGGCGCGCACCCAGCTCGACGAGTAGGGCGAAGACCTCGTCGCGCTCTTCGTGGCACATCAGGACGACGACGCGCGGCGCGTCCGGCCGGGCGGAGCCTTCGCCGTTCCGCCCCAGCTCGGCGCGGAGCGCCGCCGTCTCGGATTCGTAGACCGGCACGTCCGTCGGAGCCATCCCCGAAGCGGTGACGCCGGCCAGGATCTCGCCCACGATCGACTCGCGGCTCCGGCCGCGGAGGTACCTGAGCGTCTCCTTGATGGCCACCCGCTGGGCCCGCCGGCCGGCGATCCGGCCGATCCCTCGGAGCGTGTCGTCGGGTCGATCGCCGGCCGTTCCGATGATCGCGGTGATCGGGGCCATCCGGCCGGCGCCGCCGCTGGCGATCCCCTCGGCGACGTCGAGCAGGGCACTCACGCCCGCCTCGTTGTGGGCGAAGTCGATGATGACCACGCGTGACCCGAGCCGGAAGAGGTTCAACCGGCCGGGCGACCGATCCGAGGTCGGGTGGAAATCGGCGAGGCCATCTCGGAGCTGGGCCAACGTGATCCCGAGTCCGCGCGTCGCCCCGGCCGCCGCGAGTGCGTTCGCGACGTTGTGCCGGGCCAGGCCGCCGAGGGTGATCGGGACGTGGTCGACCTCGATGATCCGGTGCTCGACCGGCTCGCCGGCCGTGCCCTCCCCACGTTCCGCCCCGGGCCCGTGATGGCCGTCGATCTCGACGAGCCAGCCGTCGCGGAGCACGTAGCCGCGCCCGCCACCGGCCACGGCTCTCCGAACGGCGCCTGCGCTCGCACCGCCCTCGCCGAGCGAGAACATCGCGACGTTCGACCGGACGCGCCGGGCGATCGCGGCGACGAGGCGATCGTCCGCGTTCAGGACCGCCCAGCCGCCGGCACGGGTCGCGCGGGCGACCGTCGACTTGACCTCGGCCAGCTCGGGCAGGGTGTGGATCCCCTGGAGATCGAGGTGGTCGGACGAGACGTTCGTGACGACGCTCGCGTCATTGGATTCGTAGCCCATGCCGCGCAGGACGAGACCGCCGCGGGCCGTCTCGAGGACGGCCACGTCGAGATCCGAGCGCTCCAGGATCTGCCACGCCCCGCCCGGCCCGGTCCAGTCGCCGGCCTCGACAAGCCGCTCGTCGACGAGGATGCCGTCCGAGGTCGTCGTCCCCACTTTCTGGCCGGCGACCTTCAGGATGTGGGTGATCAGGCGGGTCACGGTGCTCTTGCCGTTGGTACCGGTGATCGACACGATCGGCATGCGCCGGTCGATGTCGCGAATCCAGGCCGGCGGCGTCGCCCTGGCGTCAGCGATCCGGGCGGTCCAGCGCGCCAGCAATCGCTCTTGCGCTCCCGTCAGGCGAGCCCGCCGGACGGGCGACACGTCGCGCTCGGTCAGGGCGAGGCCCGCCTCGGCGATCGTCCGGGCCCGCTCCGCGCCGGTCCACGGGAAGGTCACGATCCAGTGTCCGGGGTCGGACGAACGATGGACGATGACACCAGCGCGGCCTTCCCCGTGATCGACCCGCAGGCGTCGGATCCAGCTGACGAACGCGTCGACGTCGATCGGCCAGGCCCTGGCCGGAACTTCGGCCCCGAGATGGACGAGCAGGTGTCGCCCCGGGCTCCGGACGCCGTACCACGTCCGCCGCCGGCCAATCGCGACTTCGACCTTGACCACCGGCTCGAGCCGGTAGACGTTCGGGCCCTCGAGCAGACGGATCTCGATGAGTCGCACAGTCCGGGCAGGATAACGCCCCGCATCACCGGTGAACGGGTCCGGCTCGTAGACTCATCGGATGCAGATCACGTCCAATCCCGGTGCGGCCGTCGCCGACGCCGAGCTGACCGCGCTCGAGGCCGCTGTTCGCACCGACGAAGCGGCCTACCTCGCGGACCTCGAGCGGCTCGTGAACATCGACTGCGGCTCGTTCACACCGGATGGCGTCGACCTGGTCGGGCAGTTCGTGGCGTCGTTCATGGCCGCCCGTGGCGCGACCGTCCGGCTGGTTCCGGATCCGGCCGGACGCCTCGGTCAGACGGTCATCGGGACGTGGGACGGTCCGCACGGGACGCCGGGTGGACCGCGGATCCTGTTGATCGGGCACATGGACACGGTGTTTGATCCAGGTACCGCCGCCGAGCGCCCGTTCGCGATCGACGCCGACGGGATCGCCCGTGGGCCCGGCGTCACGGATATGAAGTCCGGGCTCCTCGCCGGGCTCTACGCGATCAAGGCCCTCGTCGCGGCCGGGCCGCTCCCGTTCGCGCGCCTGACGTATGTCGCCAACCCGGATGAGGAGATTGGCTCGCCGTCTTCGACCCCGCACATTCGCGAGATCGCGGCCGAGTCGGACGTGTGCCTTGTCCTCGAATGTGCCCGAGCGAATGGCGACATCGTCTCGTCGCGCAAGGGGATTCTGGATGCCCGAGTCACCGTCGCCGGACGCGCCGCCCATGCCGGCGTCGAGCCCGAGAAGGGCCGCTCGGCCATCCTCGCTGCAGCCGATCTCGTCACCCAGCTCCACGCCCTGAACGGCCGCTGGGATGGCGTGACGATCAACGTCGGGGTGATCGACGGTGGCACGCGGCCCAACGTCGTTGCCGAGCGCTGTTCGTTCGAGGTGGACGTCCGGGCGGTCCGGCGGGCCGATCTCGAGGCGGCCGAAGCCGAGATCCGGGCGATGCTGGCCGGCCCGCTCGCCGTGCCGGATGTGACCGCCGACCTGGAGCCGATGGCCCGCTGGTGGCCCATGGAGAAGCTGGAGAGATCGGGGCGCCTCGTCGAGCACGCCCAGGCCGTCGCCCGGCGACTCGGATTCGAGATCCGCGACGCGGCCACGGGCGGCGCGTCGGACGCGAACACGACGTCGGGGATGGGGGTCGCGTCGATCGACGGTCTCGGGCCGATCGGCGGGATGGATCACTCGCCCGCGGAGTACCTGGAGGTTGCCTCCATCGTGCCTCGGACCGCGCTCCTGGCCGGGCTTCTACTCGCGATCGGGCGCGATCCGGTCGTCGCGGAATGGCGGGCCGCGGGGCCGGTCCTCGGCCGCGGATGACCGCAAGTCGCCGACTGGTCTCCTCGGGCGGGCCGTACGAGGCGCGCTACGGCTACAGCCGGGCGGTGGCGGTCGGTGATTCGTGCTGGGTCGCCGGCACGACGGACGCCGGACCCGACGGGGCCTCGCTCCACCCCGGCGATGCGGCTGCCCAGGCGCGTGCGGCGTGGGCGATCGCGATCGGCGCTCTCGAAGAGGCCGGGTTCTCGGTGGCCGACGTCGTCCGGACCCGGATGTACCTCGTGCGGGCCGAGGACGCGCGGGCGGTGGCCGAGGTGAACGGCGAGGTGTTCGGCGGCGTTCGGCCGGCCGCGACGCTCGTCCGGGTCGCAGGGCTCATCGACCCGTCGATGCTCGTCGAAGTCGAGTGCGAGGCACGCCGGGCCTGATCGCGACCCGCCGCCCCGCACCGGCCCGCCCGCCCGCCCGCCTCCCACGGCACTGACCGGTTCTTCACCGCGAGCGCGCCCGACGCTCGCTCCACGAGTCTGTGCGACGAGATCGGCCGTCCTGACGTCAGGAATCCTCACTAGGCGCGCAGGATCGACGGATACGGCTCGATTCGGGCCCTCCGTTGGCCCGGTCGGACTCCAAGGTGCGTCAATCGTGTCGGATACGCTCGCCTGGTGAGCACCGTCACGAGCCCCTGCGGATCCGGGCCCGCGGGCGATGTGACGTCGGTCAGGGCAGGCCGGCCAGCCGTCCGATCACCGCGATCGCGACCGCGGCCGCGAGGCCCAGGAACAGGTTGTGGCGCCAGCGCACAATCACGAGGCAGGCGAAGACCGACAGCCACGGCAGGCCGACGACGAAGAGCGGCCGGCCCTCGTTCGGGTCGACAATGACGTTGACGGCGGCCAGTGCCGCAAGGACGGCAGGACCGACCAGCTGGAGATAGTCGAGGACGCGCCGGGGCATGCGGTCGATGGCCGGGTTGAGCAGCCCGATCGCCCGCGACGGGTAGGTCACCGCGAACATCAGGACCGCGAGCGGCACGAGGTCCGTGCTCATCGTGGCGGCTCCGACTCATCGTTGCCAGCCGAGCCGCCCGGCGTCCGCGGCATCCCGTAGTGACGAGCCGACGCCGGCGTCCCGATCGGCGCCTCCTCGTGGGCCTGGCTCGCTGGGACGAGCAGGCCGATGACGGGACCCAGGACGCCGCCGGCGATGATCCCGATCGTCGGCCCGATGGCGAGTGAGACAACGACCCCGATGGCCGCTCCGGCGAGGGCCGCGACGACTTCGCGCCGGCCGGTGATCAACCCGACCATCAGGCCGGCCATCGCCGCCGGAAAGATCACGTCGATCCCGAAGCGCTTCGGCTCGACGATCGCGTCGCCGAGCATCACGCCGGCGAACGTGGCGAGGCTCCACGGGATGAGGGTCGTGACGATGGCCGGGTACCAGTAGCCC
>JANLYK010000185.1:0-2908 GCA_031365595.1 Chloroflexota bacterium
CGTCGATGCCGTCGTCGCGTTCTACGTGCTGACCCACGTCCCTCGCGGCGCCCATGCCGGGCTGTTCGCCCGGATCCGGCGCTGGCTGCGGCCGGGCGGCGTCTTCCTTGCCTCGCTCGGGGTCGAGGACGATCCCGGCGGCGTCGAGGCGGACTGGCTGGCGTCGACATGTACTTCAGCCACTTCTCCGCGCCGCGCAACCGGCGGCTCGTCGAGGCGGCCGGGTTCACGATCGAGTGGTCCGAGATTCTGACCGAGCCCGAGGACCGCTTCGACGCCCGCTTCCTGTGGGTCCTGGCCCGCGCTCCGGGCGGTCCGCCGGCATGAGCGGCGATCTGGATCGGCGCCAGCCGGGCGCCGGAACCGTCCTGTGGTTGCTCGTCGGGGCCGGGGCAATCGCCGCCGGGACCGCGCTGGGTTGGGACGCGACCGCTCTGGCCGCGGTCGTCACGCCGCCGCCCCTCGTCCGCTCTGCGCTCGGCGGGCTCGCCGTCGCCATCGGCGTGGTCCTCCTGGTCGGCGCCCTGCAGCTTCTCGGGTCTCCCGCCGACCCGCCGCGCGGCAACGCCACCGGCGACCCGGCCGCGACCAATCCGCCTAGGATCGCGACGATGATCCGCGGCGTTCGCCTCGTGTTCCTCGCGGTGGCTGCCTTCGCTGCCCCGTCGGGCTGGCTGCTCGGCCATCCGCTGCCCCTCGTCATCGCCTTGGTGATCGCCGGCGTCGATGTGCTCGAGACCTCGTTCCTCCTCCTTGTGGTGGGCCTGCGCACCCGCGGCTGACGGTGCGCAACCGGGCATTGACGGACGCGACCGATCGGCCTACCGTCCGCCCGTCCGCGCGCGGCCCCGGGGAGGGGTGCGCCCAGCGGCGCAGGCCCGGGAGGCACTCTCGATGACCGAATCCTTCGCGTCCCGCCCCGCTTCGATCGCCCTGCGCACGCTCGCCACGGTCGCGCTCGGTGCCGCGTTCATCGGCTCGGTGGCCGTGATCGGGGCGACCCAGCCGTCGCACGCCGACGGCCCTGGCGCGATGGGTCGCGGTGGCCCCGGTGCCGCGGCGGACGTGAACAAGGAGGCCGCGGAGCAGCAGGAGAAGGCCGAGCAGCGGCGCGGGGCGTACGAGGCCGCTCAGCGGGCCGGCACGGTCGGCCAGGCCCGCCCGGCTGCCGGCCCCGGAGTCGCCGCGGCGGCCCCCGGCTGGGCCGGCGAGCAGACCGTGGATACCGTCGCCGACGATTGGGAGCCGGCGATCGCGGCCGACCCGAACGCGCCGTACGTCTACACCCTCGTCACCCGTTATGCGACCACGAAGCCGTGCCCGGGCAACTGCCCGTCGCCGTGGATCGCACTCGAGATCAGCGCGGACAACGGGACGACGTGGACCGAGGGCGCGCCGCTCTGCGCCTGCAAAGGCTCCGGCCAGTTCGACCCGATCATCGAGGTCGTGCCGAGCACGGGCGCGGTCTACGCGGTGTACATGAACGGCTACAACATCAACTTCGTGAAGTCGACGAATCACGGGGCGTCGTGGTCGGCGCCGGTCAAGGTCTACGGCAACGTCTCGTGGAACGACAAGCCGGTGCTCGCGGTGGCCGACAACGGCGTCGACGTCTACATCTCGTTCAACGGCCCGACCGGCGGCGACCCGTGGCTCGCCCAGTCGCACGACAGGGGAACGTCGTGGACGCAGACCAAGCTCGTGGACTCCGCGCTCTACTACTTCGCGTTCGACGCCGACGTGGCCACCGACGGGACCGTCTACTTCGCCGAGACCGCGATCCTGTACGGCGGTGGCGGCAACAAGGGCACGACGCCGACCGCCCCGATCGAAGAGCACGTCTTCATCTCGCGCGACCGCGGCGCAACGTGGGAGAACCGGACGATCGCGTCGATGCAGCCCGGGCTCGCGTGCGTCGCGGCCGGCTGCACGCCCGACTACTACCTCGGACACATCGCGCTCTCGGCCGACACGGTAGGGGGCCTCGTTACCCTGTACGACGGCGCGAGCACCGCCGGTGGGCTGCAGCGGATCGAGGCGCGCCGATCGGCCGACGGCGGTCGGACGTGGAGCGCCCCCGTCACGATCTCGGTCACGAGCGAGGAGGCGACCGCGCCGGCCGTCGAGTCACGCGCCAACGGAGATGTCCGAGCGTGGTACCAGCAGACCTCGGGCGGCGCCAACGTCGACGCCTGGAACACCTGGTACCGATCCTCGACCGACGGCGGGGCGACGTGGTCGGCCGCGGTCCGGATCTCCGATGCGACCGGCGGCGCGGCGTACAAGACCGCTGCGGGCTACGCCGAGATCTACGGCGACTACGGCGAGCTGGCAATCACGAACACCGGCAAGGCGATCGCGATCTGGGGCGAGGGCGCCAGCTACACCGGACCCGGCGGAGTCTGGTTCAACCGCCAGCCGTAAACGTCAGGGCCCGGGGGTTCGAGCAGCGGCTAGCAGAGCGTCGTCCGTCGGGGTCGACCCGAGACCGAGGCGGGCGCCGATCCGGGCGGCCAAAGGCGGCTCGAGAAACGTCGACGCCAGGGTGGGCCACGCGGCCTCGCCGAACACCTCGATCGGCGTCCCGTCGAGCACGATCCGGCCGTCACGCATCACGACGACCCGGTCGAACGCCCCGGCCACGAAACGCATGTCGTGGCTGATCGCGATCACGGTCCGTCCGGCGGCCGCAAGATCGGCCACGATCGCGCGGATCCGGGCCAGGCCGCGGGCGTCCTGGCCGGTCGTCGGCTCGTCGAGGACGACCACCGGCGTGCCCATCGCGAGGATCGAGGCGAGGGCGAGGAGCTTCCGGCGCGAGTAGCCGAGGTCATACGGGTTCGTGTCGCCGTCCTTGTCGAGCCCGGTCGCGACCAGTGCCGCATCGACGGCCGCCGCAAGGTCTGCC
>JANLYK010000217.1:0-1905 GCA_031365595.1 Chloroflexota bacterium
GTCGACGACGTCCGCTACCGGACCGTCGGAACCCCGACCGACTTCTCCGGCACGGGCGCGCCCGCCAGCACGTACGACGCGATCTACGCGCTGGGCAACGGCCTGGTCAATGTCGCGGAGTCCAAGCCCGGCGATCGCGACTTCAACGGCGGGCGCTGGGCCGTCATGCCGATCACCTGGCATGTCGCCCCGGTCCAGTACACGAATGCGGAGCAGATCACGGCCGCCGCGAACGCCGGCGACATCACGATCGGTGCCCCCATCCGCTGGTTCTTCTGCTCGGTCAACAAGGTGCCGCCGAGCTGGAACTGAGGACGCCTCAGCCAGGGGGCAGTTCGACCGGCCGGCTGGACAGCTGGCGGCGGGCCACCCGATGGCCCGCGAGAACCGCTCGGCGCAGCGTCGCCGGGCGGTTCCGCGTGTCCGGGCCGGCGGCGAGCCAGGAGTGGAGGAAGCCCGCGTCGAACGCATCGCCCGCGCCGGTCGTGTCGGAAGCCGCGAGCGGCGCCGTCGCGACGTCGAAGGTGATCGGCGACGCGGGCCCGCCGGCGAGGATGGTCGCGCCCGCCCTTCCCTGCTTGATGACCGTGATCGCCGCCAGATCCCGGAGCGCGGCGATGCTCCGACGGCCTCCGACGGCCTCCGCCTCAGCTCCGGTCGCGAACAAGATGTCGGGCGCGGCGTCGCGGATGAGGCGGATTGCCACGCGCCGGCCGCCGCTGAGCAGCGGCCCGATCGACGCGAGATCGAGGCTGATCAGCACGCCCGCGGCACGGGCCATCTCGATCGCCCGCGCACCGGCCCGCCCGAGCGGCTCGCCGAGCAGCGAGTACGCCGGCAGATGGAGGAGATCGACGCGCAGGTCGACAGCCCGTACGTCGCCCCGCACAAGGAAGTCCGCCGCGCCCCGATCGGCGACGAACGACCGCTCGCCATCCGGCGCGACGACGACCCCGATTCGGCCGGTTCGCTCACCGGCCACCCGCGTTGCTCGCACACGGACGCCATCGCCCGCGAGCGCCGCCACGAGGGCCCGGCCCTCCGGATCGCGGCCCACGGCACAGACGAGCGTGGTCCGGGCGCCGAGCCGGGCGAGCCAGCGCGCGGTGTTCGCCGCCGAGCCGCCCTGGCGGAGCATGACCCGGCCAGGAACGTCGGTCCCGCTCTCGAGTGGACGGCTCGGCGCAAGGACGACGTCGAGCATCAGGTCGCCGAGAACGAGGACCCGCGGTGCGCGCTGGCCGGGCCCGGCGGCACGCGAGCGGCGGGGAACTGGAAGGGCTCGAGGCATGACTCGAGGATAGCCGCGTCCCCTGCCACCCACGGGCCCGTGATCGTCCCGCACACGCCTACAATCGACCAGACGCGGCGACCCGGACGCGACCCCGATCCGGACCAGCGGGAGCAGCCATTCCATGCCGACCGCCACCGAGACCCTCGACCGCCTCGCGATCGACACGATCCGGACCCTCTCGATCGACGGCGTCCAGCAGGCGAACTCCGGCCACCCGGGCGCACCGATGGGCGCGGCGGCGATGGCCTACGTCCTCTGGACCCGGTTCCTGCGCCACTCCCCCACGGCTCCGCACTGGCCGGACCGCGACCGCTTCGTCCTCAGCGCCGGCCACGCCTCGATGCTCCTCTACTCGCTCCTCCACCTGACCGGCTACGACGTGACCCTGGACGACCGGAAGTCGTTCCGGCAGTGGGGCTCCCGGACGCCCGGCCACCCCGAGCACGGCCTCACGGCCGGCGTCGAGGCGACGACGGGCCCGCTGGGGCAGGGCCTCACGAACGCCGTGGGGATGGCGATCGCGGAGCGGCGCCTGGCGGCCGAGTTCAACCAGCCCGGCCACGAGGTCGTGGACCATTGGACCTACGTCATCGCCAGTGACGGCGACCTCC
>JANLYK010000276.1:0-16773 GCA_031365595.1 Chloroflexota bacterium
CCGAAGTGGCGCTGGAGGCGGCCGACTCCCCCGCCGAGGGTCAGACCTGCGACGCCGGTGTGGCCGACGACGCCGGTCGGGCAGACGAGACCGTGCTCCTGGGCGGCGACGTCGAGCTCGCCGAGGAGGGCGCCACCGTTGGCCCGGGCGGTCCGGGCAGTCGCGTCCACCGATGCGCCGCGCATCGCGGACAGGTCCACGAGGAGGCCGCCGTTCGCACCGCCGAGGCCCGCCGCGCTGTGCCCGCCCGAGCGCACCGTAATCTCGAGGTCGTGCTCGCGCGCGAAGCGGACTGCGCCGGCCACTTCCGGGGCGGTGGTCGGGCGGGCGATGACCGCGGGTCGCCGATCGTGGATCGCGTTCCACAGGCGGCGCCCGTCGTCATAGCCGGGATCGCCGGGAGCGATCACCTCGGCGCACGACCGGCGCAGCTGATCGAGGTGACGGGCTGCGATCCGGGCCGTTGCCTCGACCATCCGTCCCTCCTTGGCCCGTGCGTTCGTCCGACCCGCGAATGATCCCACGAACCCGTGGCCCGGACCTCGGTATGGGATCCCCCGAGCCCGCACGGGACCTGCGCCGTCACCGACGAACGCGGTAGCCTCTCCGGCATGGGACTCGGATTCGGACTTCTCAGCGCGCAACGCCGGCCCGGGGAGACGGACTGGACGCGCGCCTACGACGACACCGTGCGCCTCGCCGTTGAGGCGGAGCGGCTCGATTTCACCTCGGTCTGGACCACGGAGCACCACTTCGTCGACGACGGCTACATGCCATCCCTTCTCGTCGTCAGCGCAGCGCTCGCGCAGGCGACGTCACGGATCGAGATCGGCACCGGCGTCATCCTCGCCCCGCTCCACCACCCGCTCCGCCTCGCGGAGGACGCGGCGACGGTCCAACTGCTGAGCCACGGCCGGCTGGCGCTCGGGCTCGGGCTCGGCTGGTCGGAGGTCGAATATGCCGGGCTGGGCGCCGACATGCGCCGGCGCGGTGCTGCGATGGAGGAGATCCTCCGGATCCTGCCCCAGGCCTGGAGCGGCGAGCCGTTCACCCATCAGGGCTCCGTCCACGACCTGCCGACTCTCGCCGTGCGGCCCACGCCGCAGACCCGGATCCCGGTCCTGATCGGAGGCGGTGCCGAGCCAGCCATCCGCCGAGCTGCCCGCTTCGCCGACGGCATCTTCTCGAACGCGCCGGCGGACCAGTTCCGTGAGCAGGTCGGCTGGGTGCTCGAGGAGCTCGACCAGGCGGGACGAGACCCGAACACGTTCCGGTTCATCCACTACTCGATCCTGCTGCCGGGCGCGTCGCGCGCGGACGCGCTCGCCCGCTACCGCGACGCGGTCTGGGCGCTGAATTGGAAGTACTCCGACATGGAGGCCTCCGCGACCCGACCACTTCCGCCGGTCTCCCCTCCCCCGTTCGACGGGCAGGACGACTCGCTGTTGAAGCGCCGGACCGCCTTCGCCGGGACGACCGACGAGCTCGTGGCGACCTTGCTCGCGGTCCGCAACCAGGTGTCGGTCCCGGTCGAGTTCGTGGCCCGCAGCTACCTGCCCATGCTCGAGTACGACGCGCAACTCGAGCTCATGCAGGAGCTCGCCGAGGGGGTCGCCCCACACGTCTGACCCGGCCCCCCGTCGTCACCGGGCGGGGACGACGCTCCGGTAGAGTTCGGCCATGAGTCGGCCCCTTGACACCTCGGTCGACGCCCGGCGGCGACAGCTCGACGCGTATCGCTCGATGTCGCCGGACGAGCGGTTGCGCCTTGCCGATCAGATGAGCGCGGACGCCCGATCCCTCACGCGATCCGGGATCCGTGCTCGCCACGGCGGAGACTCGGCCGAGGACGAGGTCAACGCGGAGCTCGCGCGAATTCTTCTCGGTGGCGATCTGGCCGCGGCCGTGGCGGCAGGCCGTCGCACACGCCGACGATGACCTTCGGCGAGCTGCTCGCGATCATCGTCGATCGCCTCGAGCGAGCGGCCATTCCGTACATGGTCACGGGGTCGCTCGCGAGCTCCTATCACGGCGAACCTAGGGCCACCCGGGACATCGACATCGTCATCGATCCCGCCCTCGAGGCCCTTGTCGACCTCGTTGACGACCTGCACGTAGCCGGGTTCTACGTCGACCGCGATGCCGCGCTCGATGCGCTCGCTCGAAGGGTGCAATTCAACGCGATTGGCCCGGACGCCTCCAAAGTCGACTTCATCGTCCGCCGCGACCGGGCGTTCTCGCGCGAGGAGTTCGCGCGCCGGCAACCAGCCGACCTGCTCGGCACATCCGGCTTCGTGACGTCGGCCGAGGACCTTGTGCTCGCGAAGCTCGAGTGGGCCGCGGCCTCGGGCTCCGATCGACAGATTGCCGACGTCGCAGGCATCGTGGCGATCGCGAACGGCCTCGACGCCGCCTATATCGACCGGTGGGCGGCTGGGCTCGGCGTGGCCGACGTGTGGGAGCGGATCCGGGACGCGCCCCCGACCGATTGAGCCGACCTCACGGTCGATTTGACGTAGGTTCCGATTGCGCCGAGCATGGACCGATGCAGCGCGTCCTCGCGAGCCTCGCCGCCATCTTCCTCGCGGCGGTGATCCTGGCGCTGCCGCAGGGCACGGAGGCGAAGCCACGGCCGCGGCCGACGTCGACCCCCAGCCCGACCCCCACGGCGCAACCGACACCGACACCGACGCCGACCCCGACACTCACCCCGACCCCCTCCCCCACGCCGGCGCCGACGACCCTTGACGGGATCGACGTCAGCTACCACCAGGGAACGATCGCCTGGCCGCAGGTCGCCGCCGCAGGCAAGCGCTTCGCGTTCGTTCGAACATCGGCCGGAACGCTGACCGCGGACACCGCCTACGCGGCCAACTCGTCGGGCGCGCGCGCCGCCGGACTGACGGTCGGGTCCTACCACTTCGCGAATCCCGACAGCGCTTTGAACGATGCCGCGAACGAGGCTGCGTGGTTCCTGCGTAACGCGACCTTCGCCTCAGGCGACCTCCTCCCCGTCCTCGACCTCGAGGTTTCGAACGGGCTCGATCCAGCATCCTTGACCACCTGGGCCCAGACCTGGCTCGGGCAGGTGTTCGCCGCCACCGGCGTCCGCCCGATCATCTACACGAACACCAACTTCTGGCAGACCTCGATGGCCGACACGGATTGGTTCGCGCGCAACGGCTATCCAATCCTGTTCATCGCCCATTGGACGACCGCGAGCGAGCCGAACCTCCCGGCCGGATCCTGGGGTGGCAGCGGCTGGACCTTCTGGCAGCACTCGAGCACCGGGACCGTACCCGGCATCAGCGGCGCGGTCGATCTCGATCGGTACCGCGGGGCGTCGTTCCCGCCGTCGCTGCTGATTCCCTGACGCTGGTCCCCGGAGCGTCCGGCGTTCGGGCTCAGCCGGCGTTTCGCTGGAGCGTTCGCCAGCCGCCGGCTCGGTTGTTCGCTGCGATCGCCCGGATCATCGTGGTCAGGGCTGGCGCATTGATGGGCTCCCCGCGCCGGATCGAGATCTGACGGCCGGTCAGGTTGCCTTGGCCGGCGGTGATGATTCCATCCGGGTCGGGAACGAGCGGGTCGTACAGGAAGACGTTGACGTGGTCCTTGGCGGCCAGGAGCGCCGCGATGTTGCCGTCCAGGACGAAGTACGGCTGGACGGTGCGCTTGATCGTCTCGACGACCTCCGGATCGGCGGCATGGATCAGTTCGCGCACCTCACGGCAGATCGCGTGCTGCCAGTCGGGCAAGGCGTCGATGTACGCGTCGACGCGCGGGTCCCGAACATCGCTCATCTCATCGTCTCCGGCTCCCGCGGTTGATCGGAAACCACCGATCGTCGTCCGCTGCATCTTGGACGGATCCGGGCCCGTCGATTCATCGGGTCTTGACGGCTCGGTTATACAACCGTATGGTTGTACCAATGGACGCCTCCGTCAGCCCCGATCACATCTTCGCTGCCCTGGCCGACGCGACCCGACGGGACATCGTCCTGCGGGCGCTGTCCGGCAGCGAGGGCATCACCGAACTGGCCGGCCACTACCCGATGAGCTTCGCCGCAGTCCAGAAGCACGTTGCCGTGCTCGAACGGGCGGGCCTGATCAGCAAGCAGCGCAGCGGCCGTCGCAAGGTCGTGCGCACCAACATCGAGGCGCTCCGCGTTGCGCGCAGCCTGCTCGACCGGTACGAAGCCCTGTGGCGTGGGCGCATCGAGCGCATGACCGACATCCTGACCAGCAGCGAGGAGACCGACGCATGACCGTGACCGCCGTTGACAAGGATCCAGAGGCGCTGACGCTGACCCTCACCGCCGAGTTCGACGCCTCCCCCGAGCGCGTCTGGCGCCTCTGGGCCGATCCGCGTCAGCTCGAGCGCTGGTGGGGTCCGCCGACCTATCCAGCCACCTTCACGGCCCACGACCTGACGCCGGGCGGCCGCGTGGCGTACCACATGACCGGCCCAACCGGCGACCAGCCGCACGGCTACTGGGACGTTGTCGAGTCCGACGCGCCACACCGCCTCGTCTTCGTCGATGGCTTCGCGCATGCGGATGGAACCCCGAACGACGACTTCCCGCGCAACGAAGGGCGGGTGACGATCGAAGCGATCGCGGCAGGCCGAACCCGGATGTCGATTGAAAGCCGCTTCCCGAGCGTCGAGGCGATGGAGCAGGTCCTGGCCATGGGCATGGAAGAGGGTCTCACCCAGGCCGTCGGCCAGATCGATGCGATCCTCGCCGAGGATGCCGTGCCATCCGCCTGAGTCCGTCCCGTCCGATGAGTTCTACGCAATTTCCCGGTCTGACCACACGAACCGCAGCACGAGGAAACGCACGATGACGACCGCGACCGCGACCACGACCCACACGCTGGATGTGCCCGGCGCCGTCCTGACCTACGACGTTCGGAGCGGTGACCCGGCCGGCCCGGTGCTGATGATGATCGGATCGCCGATGGGTGCCGGCGGATTCGCCACCCAGGCCGGGCACTTCACCGATCGGACGGTCGTGACCTATGACCCGCGCGGCGTCGAGCGCAGCAAGAAGGTGGATCCGACGACCCCATCCACGCCCGAGCAGCACGCCGACGACGTCCACCGGATCATCGCCCAACTCGGGGCCGGCCCGGTCGATCTGTTCGCGAGCAGCGGCGGCGCGATCAATGCCCTCGCCCTCGTGGCGCAGCATTCGGAGGATGTCCGGACGCTCGTCGCGCACGAGCCGCCGCTCGTCGCGATCCTGCCTGATCGTGCGGACGCGATGGCGGTGACCCGCGCCGTTCACGAGTCCTACCTGCGTGGCGGGTTCGGTCCGGGCATGGCGCACTTCGTCGCGGTCGTGAGCCACCAGGGCCCGGTCACCCCGGAGTTCGCCGCTCAGCCGGCTCCCGATCCGGCGATGTTCGGGCTGCCGACCGAGGACGACGGCACCCGGACCGATGCATTGCTGGCTCAGAACATCATGAGCCTGACCAACTTCGAGCCCGACGTGGACGCCCTGCGCGGCGCCTCGACCCGGATCGTGGTCGGTGTTGGTGCCGAGTCGGGCGGCGAGCTGGCCCACCGCGCGGCCGTCGTCATGGCCGAGCGGCTGGGCATCGAGCCGACCATCTTCCCCGGCAACCACGGCGGGTTCCAGGGTGGCGAGTACGGCCACCCCGGCGAGCCGGAGGCGTTCGCCGCGAAGCTGCGCGAGGTCCTCGCCGGCGCCTGATCCGGCAGGATCGATCGTCCGGAGTGCTCGTCGTCCCACTTCCGCGTACGCTGCGCTGATGCCCGCGACTCAGCCGCGCCACGCCCTTGACCGGATCCTCAGTGCGGGACTGATCGTCGGGCCAACCGCGTTCATCAGCGCATGGGCGATCTCCGGGGCCGTGACCGAGGGGTACTCGCCGATCCGCGACCACATCAGCGACCTGGCTGCCATCGGTGCTCCGACGAGGACCCTGATGAACGTCGGGTTCTCCGTGTTCGCCGCATCGGTCGCGGCGGCGGCGATCCCGACCCGTCGCCTCCTCGGCACGCCGGCAGCCATCGCCCTCGGCGCGAACGCCCTCCTGTCGGTCGGCATCGCGCTCGCACCGCTGGGCCAGTCGGATGCCGGCGATCGAGCTCATGCCGTCGTCGCCGGGCTGGGTTACCTGGCGCTGGCCGTGACAGCGCCATCGGCCGCCCCAGTGCTCATGAAGCGCAGCCGTCGCATGGGAGTCGCGTCCGTCGCTGTTGGCGCCGTGTCGATGGCCTGCCTCGGGCTGTCGCTCGTTCGTCCCGAGGCCGGGCTCTGGCAGCGAGCCGGGATCACATCGACCGACGCCTGGCTGATCGCGATGGGCGTGCTGGCGGCGAAGGGCTCACCGAGCGACCGAGACTAGCGCGACCATCTCACTCGGCTTCTCGCCGTTTGAACCCGTCGAACGCCGAATGTTGCCGGTACCTGCCACGAATGTCGTCGAACACGTGGGCCTGGCGGACATTCGCGACGGCCCACTCGGTGCGCGAGGCGGATATGAAGTTGACGCCGACCTCGCCCGAAGCCTTGACGGAATCGTCAAGACCGAGTCGATCGACGCTCTGGGCTAGGGTTGTAACCCCCTCGATCGCTCACATGTGGAGGTTTCCGTGGCTGAAATCCTGATGTTCCACCACGCCCAGGGCCTGACCGCGGGCCTGATCGCCTTCGCCGATGAGCTGCGGGCGGCCGGGCACACGGTCCACACGCCGGACTTGTTCGATGGTCGGACGTTCGCGTCGATCGACGAAGGGATGGCCTTCATCGGGGAACAGGGGTTCGAGACAGTTCAGGCCCGGGGCGTCCGTCTCGCCGACGACTACCCCGCCGAGCTGGTCTACGCCGGGTTCTCGTTCGGGGTGACGATCGCCCAGCAACTCGCCCAGGCGCGGCCTGGAGCGCGCGGCGCGCTCCTCTTCTACTCCGCGATCCCGATCACCGGCGAATGGGCCTTTGGGCCGTGGCCGACTGGCGTCCCGGTCCAGATTCACGGCATGGACAACGATCCGTACTTCGTCGGCGAGGGCGACGTCGATGCCGCTCGCGAGATCGTCGCGACGGTCAACGATGGCGAGCTCTTTCTCTACCCCGGCGACCAGCACTACTTCGCCGACAGTTCCCTTCCGTCGTACGACGCGCAGGCCACGGCGCTGCTCACGAAGCGCGTTCTCGAGTTCCTCGCCCGCGTCTGACCCGGCCGAACGGACGTCCCGGGCGGCCGAGTATCGTTGCAAGCGCAACGATCCACTGTCGATCTAGAGGCCCCGATGAAAGCCTTCGCCCTGACCTCGGCCGACCAGCCGGCTACCCTCACCGATCTTCCTGATCCCGAGGTCGCTGCGGACGGCGCCCTGGTTCGGGTGCGCGCTGCGAGCGTGAACGGCTTCGACGTGTACCAGGCGAGCGGCGGCTTGACCGCGATGATGCCCCACGACCTGCCGACGGTGATCGGCCGGGACCTGGCGGGGGTCGTGGAGGCGGTTGGTTCCGCGCGCACGGACGTCGCCGTTGGTGACGAGGTGCTCGGGTTCGTGACGATCGCGCCGCCGCTCCGGCTCGGGACGTGGGCCGAGGTGGTCGCCGGCGGTCCGGAGTTGATCCTCACGAAGAAGCCGGCGAGTCTCGATTGGGGAACCGCGGCGGCGATCCCGTTGGCCGCGGCCACCGCCCTCGACGCCGTGAATGCGGTCGATCCCGGACCGGGCGACGCCGTCCTGATCATGGGCTCCACGGGCGGGGTCGGAGCGTACGCCGTTCAATTCGCGGCTCAGCGCGGCGCGCGCGTGATCGCCTCCGCCAAGCCGGGGCGAGGATGATGCCTTCGTCCGCGGGCTCGGGGCGACCGAAACGATCGATTACACCCAGTCGGGCCTCGGCGACACGGTCCGGGGGCTTACGCCCGACGGGCTGACCGGGCTCATCGATGTGGTGAGTCGGGCCGAGGCGTTCATGGCCCTCGCAGCGCTCGTTCGCACGGGCGGCCGGGCGGCGACGACCCTCGGCGCGGCCGACGTCGAGGCGCTTGCGGCCCGCGGCATCCAGGCGACGAACGTCATGGGCACACCGACCGCCGACAAGCTCACAACGCTCGCGAACCAGGAGGCAACCGGCGAGCTTGTGGTGCCGGTCCAGAAGACGTTTCCCCTTGCGGACGCGCCGGCGGCCATGGCGGCGTTCGGTGCGGGCACGCGTGGGAAGATCGTCCTCACGATCGACTGACCTCCAGACCGGGCTTGTTCGGCAGGCGGCACGGTCATCGCGAGGGCAGCTCGCCGACTAGACTGCGGTCGTGTCGATTCGCCGGTTCTACGACGATTGGCCTCAGTACAACCGGCGCCTGACCGAGGTCGTTGCGGCCATGACCGACGAGCAGCTCGCGATCCGGCCGGCGCCCGAGCGGGACCCGATCTGGGCGACCGTCGGGCATACCGCCGCCGCTCGAACGTACTGGCTATGCGGAGTGCTCGGCGAGCCGGGCGCGGAGACGACGCCCTGGCCGGACTCCGACGGCGTCGGCTGGGAAGACGATCTCGATCATCCGCGGACGGCCGCCGAGCTGGTGATGGCCCTCGACACGACCTGGGCGGTCCTCGATGCAGTGCTCGATCGCTGGACGCCGGAGATGCTCGACGAGCCGATCGAGCGCCGGTACGGCGACCGGATCACGGTCCACACGCGCTCGTCGATCCTGCAACGCCTCCTGACGCATGAGGCGTACCACTGCGGAGAGCTGTCCCAGACGCTCGGGATCGAGGGTCTGCCCCAGATCGATCTCTGGCGGGCCGACTGACGACGGCTCGTCGCTATCTGCGCATCACGAGACTCCGGATCTTCGAGAGCGCCTCGTCGAAGACGCGGCTGACCGCCGCGGAGTCGGCGTCGTCGCGGACGTGGATCCGGACGGTCACGTTGGCCGTGCTGGTCGTTCCCTCGGCAACGACGATTGACCCTGCGTAGTCGTGGTCGGGCCGGCCCCAGCTGATCGTGCGGGTCTTGCGATCCGCGACGAATCCCGCCTCGGGCGCGCCGCCGCGCTCGGCCAGCGCGGCTTCGTCGTCCGGGTCCGCCTCGCCCTCGATCGCGATCGAGTCCTCGAGTCGGAGGGTCGGCACGTAATCGGCAAGCCGGCCGGGATCCGAGAGAAGCTCGAAGGTCGTGTCGGCGCCGGCCATCACCAGGAAGGTGCGTTCGAGATCGGCCAGAGTGATGCTCCTTTCGTCGTTTCGTCCTGCGCGCGGTGGCGGCTCCCTATCGTCCTCGATTCCGGTGGTGTAAGGTCGGCCGAAGTGGCGACATGACGACGAGACGCGTGGCCTGGCGGAGATCCGACGAGATCGAGGCCGACGAGCACTGCACGCTCTCGATCCGCGACGGCGGGCTGTCGCTCGTCGGGACCGTGATGGGTGCGGAAGCCGGCGTCCCGTTCCGGGTCGAGTACCGCGTCCTCGCCGGGCGCGACGGCCAGACGTCCGCCGTGCACGTCCGCGATCTGCGCGGCTTCACGACCCGGACGATCGCCCTCGAGCGCACCGCCAAGGGCGCCTGGACGGTGGACGGCGCGTCGACGCGAGAGCTCCGCGGCTGCACGGATGTGGACCTCGGCTGTAGCCCGTCCACCAATACGCTGCCGATCCGCCGGCTCCGGCTCGGAATTGGTTCGTCACAGACGATCCAGGCGGCCTGGATCCAATTCCCGCAACTAACCGTCACCAAGGCAGCCCAGACCTACACCCGGCTCGACGAGTTCAGATATCGCTACGCGAGCGGCACGTTCGCCGCCGAACTGACCGTCGACGAGGATGGTCTCGTGGCCACATACGCCGACTGGCGCCGGACCGGAGTCGCGATCGGGCCCGACGACACCGAGCCGCTCGACGGTCGACGTTAGGCCGGCCTGACCGGTCCGCTCGAGAGTGCCCCGCGCCGTGGTGACGTCCTGGCTGAGGTTCGCCGCACGGCGCAGTGCGTGGTCAGGCCATTCGGGGCCTTGCCACCGGTTCATACTCCGGCCATCGGATCGCGCCGTCGGGGTCGCGATCGTTGGAGAGGGACTCGCGCATGACCGCCCTTCGTGCCGCCCCGTCGTGGGCCGTGGCCGCTCGCGATCTGATCCTTGTCGCGATGGCCGTGTTCGTCGTCAACATCGGGATCGGCATCCTCAACGGATCGGACGCCGTGACGTTCGATCGAAACCAGATCCTGACCCACGTCCATGCCGGGACCGTCGGGTGGCTGACCCTGACGATCGTGGCGTCCTCGTTCCTGCTCTTCCGGGCCGCCGACCGGCGGATGGTCCGGGCCCTCGCGATCCTCGTCCCGCTCTACGTCCTCGCGTTCTACACAGGCTCGTTCGCGTTGCGCGCTATCGGAGGCATCGCGCTTCTCCTCGCGATCGGCTGGCTGTTGGTCTGGGCCTGGCAGCAATACCTCGGCGGCGAACGGAGCCTGCCCCGTCTCGCGGTCACCCTCGGCTTGACCTCGTTTGGCTACGGCGCGGTGATGGGCGTCCTGATCCAGGTCAGCTTCGCGCTCGGCGTCTCGATTCTTCCGGGCGACTTCATCGGCGCGCACGCGTCGGCAATGACGTTCGGCTATCTCGTCCTCGTCGCGTTCGGCCTGATCGAATGGCGCCTTCTCGGAACGACGGGCCTGCCTCGGGCCGGGGTCGTCCAGGTGGTCGCCCTGTTCGTCGGTGGCCTGGTCATCTCGCTCGGCCTCCTCGCCGGGGTGGAGCAGGCCGCGGGCGGGCTGTACCTCCTGACCCAGCTCGTCGCGGTGGTCCTGTTCGGGGTCCGCATCCTGCCCCGCGTCCTGCGCATCGGCTGGCTCGATGGCGACCCGATCCGGCACGTCGGCGCGGCGTCGATCTGGGTGATCGGCGCGCTGATCCTGTTCATGTACCTCGTGTTCTCGTTCATCACCGCGGCCGATCCATCCGATCCGGGCGCCTTTCCGCTCAACGTCCTGATCGCGAGCGACCACGCGGTGTACATCGGGGTGATCACGAACATCGTGCTCGCGCTGCTGAGCCTGCTCGTCCTCGATGACGCGGCCCGTCGGTCGTGGATCGGCCACGTGATCTTCTGGGGCGTGAATCTCGGCCTGCTCGTCTTCGTCGTCGGGCTCATCGTCGACACCGCCGCGATCAAGCGAATCGGCGCACCGGTCATGGGCCTGACCCTGTACGTGGCGCTCGCGATCCTTGCGAGGCGGGCGTGGTCGGCGTCACTGGCAACCGCGGAATCGGATCTCGCGCGTCCGGGTTGACGCGGCCGCGGCGAGCCCTGGCTAGGCAGTGATGGCCACAACGAGGCTCGAGAAGAGCATCACGGCCGCGACCGGGACCCACAAACGACGCTCACCGGCACTGGGCGTGATCGCGTTCAGGACGAGGCTGACCCCCGACAGGGCCACGGCCAGCCAGACGAGCCACGGGACGGTCTCCGCGATCGCGGGCAGGACCAGGCCCGCGTGGGACAGGACGACGAGCCCGACGAGCGCGAGAACGACCGCCTGGAGGATCGCGGCGACCCGCATCCGGGGTGGATACCGGCCCGGGAACGAACCGCCCATTGCGTAGGCCCCCCAGGGCGCCCCGAGCGCGAGCGCGACCTGGAATCCGACGACGCCGAGCATCGCGATGGCGAACACGATCGCGGCAAGTACGGTCACGTTGGCTCCTTGGCTCGAGGCGATGGTCCGTCGGCCCGCGTCCCTACCCGAGGTCCCAGAACGGACCCGTCAACCCGAGGCCGTCGAGAATTGCCTGGTTCTCGGCCCGGCTGCGCGGCCGCCAGTCGGGGTCCAGCCTGCTGCTCCACCACGCGGTCGCCAGCGCGGCCAATGTTTCGAGGGGGATGGTGGCCCCCGCCGGGCGTCCGGCGAGCCAGCGGTCCACGTGGTCTTCCGACCGGAAGATCAGCATCGAGCCTCAGGTGAACCCGATGTCGTTCCACCACGATCGGGCGGGGACGAGGACGTGAAACACGAGGTCGGACGCGGTCGGCCGCCCGTCGCGAACCTCGATGTCGAGGTCGTCGGCGCAATCGGCGCAGGTGGTGTGGATCGTGCTGTCGACATGGAGCGCGGCGCCGATCCCGAACGCGTCCCAGCCGCAATTGGCGAACCACGACCGACCGGCGGCATCGACGACGAATGGCGTGGGTCGAGCCGCGAAGGGGTTGGCCATCCGGATCTGTCCGGTTTCGTCGAGGACCAGCGCGTGGTCGTCGTGCAACCGCCGCCAACCCGACCGGACCGTCTCCTCATCCATGCCGAGCGCGGCGGCCACCTCGGCCGGTGACGGAGCCTGGCCCAGTTCGATGAACAGCTGGTACGTGGCGTTGCGCAGGTCGAGATCGGCGGCGTCCATCCGGCGCCGGGCTACTTCGCCTTGGCGCCGTCCTTGGCCTTGGTCTGCTTCGGCTTCTTGGGGGTCTTGGCTTTCTTGTCCATCCGGGAGCCCTCCACGTTGCTCGATGAGTCGGCTCGATCTTCCCACACGTTCGCGTCCGCGGATCGCGGTCAGCCTGGCGCGGCTCCGATCTTCTCGACGAATTCCGCGCGCCAGGCCGGCGCCTCGAACGGATTGGCGAAGTATTCGGTCATCTTCGCGACCTTGCCGTCGTGTGTCTCGCCGATGCCGACATAACTGACCGGAACACCGTCGCCGTAGTCGATCGTGCCCTCGATCACGAACACGCCGCCGCCGCCGCCGAGCATCCGCTTGTAGGTGAACGTCGGGCTCATGCCGGACATTGCAGGGTAGGCGTCCGCCATCTGGACCGATGCGGCCTTCGACAGCCGCTCACCGGATTGCGGCCACTCCTCGACGAAGTCGTCGGTCGCGTACTCCTTGACGAGCTCGGCGACCTTCGCGAAGTCGCCCGTCTTGAGGACCGCCTCGAATGCGGCCGCCATCGCCATGTCGTCGCCCATTGCTGTTCCCTCCGTGGTGCGTGAACGACCACAGTGAACCTCCGCCGCTCGATCGGCAAGGGAGTTATCCACCATCGCCGGCGGCGCAGTCGGCGCTTACGTCCAGATGATTGTCGCGACGCGGGCGCCCGTGGTGGTCCCGCGGATCGCGACCGATCGAAGCTCGTCAGACGGCAGATCCCCCGCCTCGTCGAGCGCCTCCGCGGTGACCAGGATCTCGCCGCCCCCGGCGAGGGCCGCCACGCGGGCCGCGACATGGACGCCCATGCCGCTGTAATCGTCCTCGCGCCGGTTCGCATCGGCGGTGTGGAGCCCGATCCGGACGGCGATCGCGAAGCCCGTCGTCGCGCGCTGGTCACGGAGCGCGCGCTGGATGGCGATTGCACAGGCGACGCCGGCGGCGGCCGACGAAAAGGCGGCGAAGAACCCGTCGCCGGTCGAGTTGACGATGGCGCCGCCGGCTGCTTTGACGAGGCCGCGCAGCGTGTCGTCGTGCCAGCGCAGGAGGTGCTCCCAGGCATCGTCGCCGAGGACTTCGGCAAGGTTCGTCGAACCGACGATGTCCGTGAACATGAAGGTCATCCGGGCCTGGATCGGACCGCTCCGGCGATCCTCGATCGCCCGACGCTCCCGTTCGAGCACGTCGGCGTTCACCCGGGCGCCGAGCCGGGTGAACTCGTCGAGTGCGGCCCGCAGCTCGAGGTCGGCGCCATCGTCGTCATCGAGTTTGCGCAAGGCTCGGGCGAGCACTTCGCGCGCTCGGGCCACTTCGTAGGGCGCTCCGACCTCTCGCCAGAGCTGGATCGCCGCTCGGAGGGCGACCACGGCGGCCGGTGCGTCGCCCTCGGCGAACAGCACGCGTCCAGCGGCCGCCTTGCGACCGGCGTCGAGTGCCGGCGACGGGTACCCGTCGACGATCCCGGACAGCTCGTCGAGGGCGCCGCGGGCCATCGCGACGTCGCCGCCGGCGAGGGCAATCTCGATCTTGGCCGGCAGGAGTCGGGAGCGGGCCCAGCGATCCCACGTCTGCTCGGCAAGCGCAGCGTTGATCGAGGCCGCGGCGGCTTTCGTCCGGCCCTCGGCGAGGCGGATCAGGGCGAGCGCCGGTTGCGGCGTCCGACCTCGGCTATGGGCCTCGCGAAGGGCCACCTCAGCTCCCGGGAAGTCGCCCCTGAGGCGCCGGATGTCGCCCATCGCGTAGTAGCCGTCCGCCTGGGGCGGCGCGGCGCCATAGTCCTCCAGCTCGATCGTCGCTTGTTCCAGCTCCTGTTCTGCCCGATCCCAGGCTCCGCTGACCGCGCTGACCTCGGCGCGGTGGATCCGGCACACACCGGGGAAGCCGGACAGCGCCTGGCGAGCGCAATACTTCTCCGTTGCTTCGATCCATTCGCTCGCCCGGCGATAGTCGGTCAGATCGCGACAGGCGCTGATCATCTGACACGCGGTCACGCCGGTGGTCAACGGCGACAGTTCCCCGTTGACCGCGGCGATCGATGCCTCTTCCATCAGCAGCAGCCCCTCGGCGGCCGCACCAGTCGCGATCTTCAGGGCGCCCAGGTTCGACAGCCCAAAGGCACTGAGATCCGCGTCCGCGGCCGAGCGACCAATCGCGACGGCTCGTTCCGCAAAGGCCACGGCCATCGTGATGTCGCCTGCTGAACGGGCCGCCTCGCTCCGGATCAGCGCCAGGTAGCCGTGGGGATAGGTGTCGCCTTCCGGGCCGATGATCCGCTCGGCCCGGTGCAGCCAGGCCGTGGCAATCGCTTGGCGGCCCTGGTACCCGTAGTCGCGCGCGATGTCGATTGCCAGGTAGGCGGCGCGTTCTGCGTTGCCGGCGGCCTCATGAGCCTTGAACGCCCGTTCACGGATGTCGAGGGAGCGGGCCGCCTTGGCCACGAAGAAGGAAGCGAGGGCATAGGCCTCGAGGTCATCACCGGACAGTGCCGTCGTCTGGTCGGCCAGGGTGAGGTTGTCGAACGCGCTCGCCCATTCGTGACGGACGATGGCGTCGCGACCTGCCCGGACGGGATCCGGTTCGGCGGTGGTCGTCGCGGACCCGCCTTCGTTCATGTCGGTGATTGTGCCACCTGGGATGCGAGACTCCGTCCGGCCCATCCCGACAACGCGCACGCGCGCGGCGCCCGCATGATTGTCCGATGGGGCTGGCGCCGACCATCTTCTTCTGGAAGGGGGAGCGCGCAGTCGAAGCCTGGCCCGACTACACGACGTACCAGACGAACACTGATCGTCGGATCCCGATGTTCGTGCTCGAGCCCATCGGAGCGATCAGCGCGCCGGACTGATCAGGACCGTCGGGATGTAGTTGTCCGGGGCGCCCATCGAGCCGACCCCGACGACCCCCGGCGGCGCTGCGGCCACGGCATAGATCTCGCCTTGCTGCTGGACGGGCGCGTTGCGCGCCTGGGTCCAGGTGCGTCCGTCGCGGGTGACCCACGAGGTAGCCGTCCCGAACTGGACGCCGACGTAGTTGCCGACGCCCACGACCTCGTCGCCGGCGACCACCACGTCGGTCATCCGGATCTTGCCAGGGTATTGCCGCGACGGCTCCGACGGGGCGAGCGACCAGGACCGACCGTCGGGCGAGGTCCAGGCGAGTGCCTCCTCCTCGTTCAGTCCCGAGCCGACTGCGATGAGCTCGCCCCACGGTGCCTCGACCAGAGCGACGGCGCGACCACGGGCGAGGTCCGGGGCGTCGATCCGGGTCCACGTCCGCCCGTCCGCGGAGAGCCAGGCAACCGAGCCCGTGATGTCCTGGGCGCTACCGGTGACCCCGACCGCAACGTAGCCTGCGTCGAACGCCACGATGGACCGGACCTCCGCGTCCGCAAAGGCTTCCGGGTCGTCGGGAACGGGCTGCCACGCCACGCCATCGGCGGACTGCCAGAACCGAGCATGGCGCTCGAACAGTTCGGGCCCGAGCGAGCCACCCGCCAAGAAGCCGTCGGCCGACGCGGCGACCGTCGTCATCCGCTCGGCGATCGCGCCGTCACCCACCGTCGCGACCGGGTGAGCGGTCCAGGCGTCGCCGTCGGCCGACGTCCATGCCTGCGGGTGCGAGCCGGATCGGCCGACGGCGACAACCACATCTGCTGCGCCTGATCGGCCGACCGCCAGCGAGACCGGGAACGTGAACTCGGACCGGCCCATGTCGCGCAGCTTCCACACGGTCCCGTCCGAGGACGTCCAGGCAGTGGGATACCAGCCCGGATACACGTAGCCGACCGAGATCAGGCCACCCGCCGGTGTCCGCGCGACGTCGGCCATCATGGCCTGGCCAGGGAAGTGCTGCGGATGGCCCGATCGGCCAATGCCCGACGAGGAGATGCTGGCGTCCGGCGCCGGCAGGGCGAACGCCTCCTCGGGTCGCTCGACGACGCTCGCCCGACCCCAGTCGATGCCCAGGACGGGCAGTCCGGGCGGACTGGGCGGCGCGCTGACGACCGGCGTCGACAAAGCGGCCGACTTGTCTGGCCGCTCGATCGAGCGACCGCAGCCGGTCGCCACGACAAGCATCGACCACAGGACAGCCAACGTGAGCCACGCCGACCGCGGCCGACGTTCGGGGTCGTGCAAGCGTTCGGGCGTCGGCATCGTCAGCCCAGTATGGGCAACGCCACGGAAGCGCAGCAACGGCCCCAATGCTCGTTTGTTAGGCCGCTGCAAGGTCGCGATCGGAACCGCTGCCGAGACCGGGACGTGTCGGCGAGCACCGTGACACCCGATACGCCGGGAGGGCGGATGCCGGGACCGCAGGTGGCGGCTCCGGGGACCAGAACAATGGAGACCAACACCATGGGAATCAT
>JANLYK010000279.1:0-5573 GCA_031365595.1 Chloroflexota bacterium
TGGGCACCCCCGACATGCGGACACCCATCCAGTACGCCTTGACCTACCCCGATCGTCTCCCGTCTCCATCGGCCGCCGTCGATCTCGTCGCGGCCGGACGCCTCGACTTCCGAGCGCCCGATGAAGGTCGCTTCCCGGCCCTCCGGATCGCCCGCGAGGCCGGCCGGATCGGCCAGCGGGCCACGACCGCCCTGATCGCGGCCGATGACGTGGCGGTCGCCCGCTTCCTCGACGGCAGCCTCGGATTCGCCGGTATCCCGGCCCTGCTCGAGGCCGCGGTCGAGCACTACGGCGCCGGCTCCGACCAGGCACCCGACGTCGACGCGCTGATCGCCCTCGACGCCGAGGTCCGCTCGTGGGTCGCCGCCTGGCAGGGAGCCGCCCGATGACCGGGCCGCTCGGGGTCGTCGTGACGATCGCCCTGTTCATCATCGTCCTCGGCAGCCTCGTCCTGATCCACGAGATCGGCCACTTCATCACCGCCCGCCTGGCCGGCATCCGGGTCCTCGAGTTCGGGATCGGCTTCCCACCCCGGGCCAAGGTCCTGCGGGCGAAGGGCGAGACCCTGTACACGCTCAATTGGCTGCCCATCGGCGGGTTCGTCAAGCTCGAGGGCGAGGACGGCGGCGACGACAGCGATCCGCGCTCGTTCGTGCGGGCACGGCTGCCGGTCAAGATGATCATCCTCGTGGCCGGCGTGGCGATGAACCTGCTCGTATCGCTCGTGATCTTCACCTCGATCGCGTGGCTGGCCACTCCGTATGTCGGGCTGAAGTTCTTCACCATCGAGCCGGGCTCCCCGGCGGCCAGCGCGGGTCTCGTTTCGGGCGACGCGATCCTGGCCGTCGACGGCCGACGCTACGAGTTCTTCGGCGAGGGCCAGGTACTCAGCGATCTCCGGGACAGCGCGGGTCAATCGGTCGTCCTGACGATCGAGCATCCCGATGGCAGGCTCGCCGAGG
This sequence comes from Chloroflexota bacterium, assembly GCA_031365595.1. Taxonomy (GTDB): domain Bacteria; phylum Chloroflexota; class Limnocylindria; order Limnocylindrales; family CSP1-4; genus CF-46. The sequence goes on from JANLYK010000279.1 coordinate 963, forward strand.
TGCCGGTCACCCTCCGGTCGCAGGCCGAGATCGACGCCTCGAAGGATGCCGCCGGTCTTGCGACGAAGGGCCCGCTCGGGGTCAACCAGAGCGGCAGCCCGTTCCAGACCCGGTTCTACGGGACGTACACCCGCGACCTGCCGACCGCGATCGGCGTGGGCTCCAACGAGACCGTGCGCTGGTTCGGGGTGATCCTGGGCGGCCTCGGCGACCTCGCCCGGCAGGTGATCAGCAACCCGACCGCGCCACCGCCGGTGTCGGGCCCGATCGGGATCGCGACGCAGATCTCGGACATCTTCTTCGGCGCTGGGTTCGTGATGACGCTCTACGTGGCGGGCATCCTGTCGGCCAACCTCGCCCTCGTGAACATCCTGCCGTTCCCGCCGCTGGACGGAGGCCGGATGGCGATGATCCTGCTCAAGCAGCTGTTCGGCAGCCGGATCAGCGTCAAGGCGGAGCAGATGACCTACGTCGTCGGGTTCGTGTTCCTGTTCGGGTTCCTGATCTGGGTGAGCGGCTTCGACATCGTCCGGATTCTGTCCGGCGGCTCGTAGTGACCGAGCGCGCGGCCGACCCGGGTCTGCCGCTGATCGAGGATCCGTCCGGGCGGACCGGCCCGGCCAGCCCGATCCCGCTCGATGAGCGACCGCCCGTGACCAGCCCGGACGCGCTCCGGCCGCGCCGTCGCTCGACCGTCAGCGTCGATGTCGGTGGCGTGTTGGTCGGGAGCGCCCACCCGGTCGTCGTCCAGTCGATGACCAACACGGACACGGCCGACGCCGACGCCACCGCGATCCAGACCGCCCGGCTTGCCCACGCCGGTTCCCAGCTCGTCCGGATCACGGTCAACAACGAGCAGGCTGCCGCCGCCGTGCCGGAGATGATGCGCAAGCTCCGCGACAACCTCGGCGTCGACGTTCCCGTCATCGGCGACTTCCACTACAACGGCCACAAGCTCCTCGTGGAATACCCCGAGATGGCCAAGGCGCTGGCCAAGTACCGGATCAACCCCGGCAACGTCGGGGCGAAGCGCCACGACGAGCACTTCGCGACGATCGTTCGGGTCGCGATCGACAACAACAAGCCGGTCCGGATCGGGGTCAATTGGGGCTCGCTCGACCAAGCGCTCCTGACCGAGCTGATGGACGCCAACTCGCGCGCCGGCAGTCCGCGCGACGCCCGCGACGTGATGATCGAGGCGATGATCGAGTCGGCGATGCGCTCCGCCGAGCTGGCCGAAGAGACCGGACTCGGGCACGACCGGATCATCATCAGCGCCAAGGTCTCGCAGGTCCGGGACCTCGTGGACGTCTACCGGTTGGTCGCGGCGCGCTCCGATTACCCGCTCCACCTCGGGCTGACGGAAGCGGGCATGGGCGACAAGGGGATCGTGGCCTCGACGGCCGGCCTGGCGATCCTGCTCAACGAAGGGATCGGCGACACGATCCGGGTGTCGCTCACACCCGAGCCCGGGGCGGGTCGAGAGCGCGAAGTCGAGATCGCCCAGCAGGTCCTCCAGTCGATGGGCCTCCGCTCGTTCCTGCCGCAGGTGTCGGCTTGCCCGGGCTGCGGCCGAACCACATCGACCTTCTTCCAGGAGATGGCCCAGCAGATCCAGCAGCACCTGAAGGACCGGATGCCGGAGTGGGCCGAGACCCGCCCGGGTGTCGAGGAGATGCGGGTCGCGGTGATGGGCTGCGTGGTCAACGGCCCGGGCGAGTCGAAGCACGCCGACATCGGGATCTCGCTGCCGGGGACCTTCGAGGACCCGGTCGCCCCGGTGTTCATCGACGGCCGGCTGGACCGGACGCTCCGCGGCGACGGCCTCGTCGCCGAGTTCATCGGGATCCTCGAGGAATACGTGGAGCGCCGCTATCCGACGCCGACCTGATCCGGCCGCCGGAGCGCTCGTGGGATGAGCGTATCTGACAAGGTTCCCGCGATCGGACGCGGAATTGGTCAACTTCGCTCGTGGGATGGGTCGGGCCGGCACGAATCGACCGAACCGTGGGTCATCCGGCCAGATCAGGCTCGGAATGTGCGAGATACGCTCACGGGGCGAGCGCGGCCGCGTTGCCCGGCTCCGGCGGTCGGCCACGCTCGGGCGCGTTTGAGCCGCCCAGGCGTCCCGGTGTATAGTTCCGCACAACCGAACGGCCGCTCCACGCGTGGGTGACCCCCTCGCGTTTCTTTTTGTCGGCCAGGAACTGCAGCAGCAAAGGAGGCACCTTGAGTCGCGATTTTGTCGGTGCACTCCTACAGCTCAACGCCGAGAAGCAGGTCTCCCGCGAGCAGCTGATCCACGCGGTCGAGGACGGCATCCAGTCCGCCTACCGACGCGTCGCGGGCGAGGAGGACATCCACGTCCGGATCGATGCCGAGACCGGCAAGATCCGCGTGTTCCGGGCGATGGTCGCGGTCGATGAGGTCGAGGACCCGCTCATCGAATTCACGCTCGACGAGGCCCGGACCCACGATCCCGAGGCAAAGGCCGGTGACCTGGTCCAGACCGAGGAGCTCGCCGACGACGTCTTCGGCCGGATCGGCGCCCAGACCGCCAAGCAGATCGTGCTCCAGCGGATCCGCGAGGTCGAGCGCGACCAGGTGTTCGACAAGTTCGCCAACCGCGAAGGCGAGATGATCAACGGCGCGGTCAACCGGGTCGAGCCGCGGGCGATCATCCTCGACGTCGGCAACAACGTCGAGGCGATCCTGGCCACGAGCGAGCAGAGCTCGGTCGAGCACTACCGGATCGGCCAGAACGTCAAGGCCTTCGTACTCGAGGTCCGGCGCTCGAGCCGCGGACCTCAGATCCTCGTCAGCCGGACCCACAAGGGCTTCCTGAAGCGCCTGTTCGAGCTCGAGGTCCCCGAGATCCACAGCGGCACCGTCGAGATCAAGGCGATCGCCCGCGAGCCCGGCTCGCGCTCGAAGGTCGCGGTCTCGTCGCGCCAGGAGGGCCTCGACCCGGTCGGCGCGACCGTCGGCCAGCGCGGCGCCCGGGTCCAGGCCGTCGTCGCCGAGCGCGGCGGCGAGAAGATCGACATCATCCCGTGGAACGATGACGCAAGTGTCTTCGTGGCCAACGCCCTGTCGCCGGCCCAGGTGATCAGCGTCGACATCGACGAGGAGAAGCGAATCGCCAACGTGACCGTCCCCGAGCGGATGCTGTCCCTGGCGATCGGCCGCGAGGGCCAGAATGCGCGGCTCGCCGCCCGTCTGACCGGCTGGCGAATCGACATCCGGAGCGACGTCTCGGTCGCGGCCAAAGCGGCCGAGGACGAGGCGACCGCGAGCGGGGCCGAGCCCACCGATGCGGAGGCCGCCGCCGCACCCGCGGCCGGCTCGACCGACGACGCCGTCGCTGCAGAGGCGCCGGTCAAGAAAGCGCGCACGAAGAAGGTCGCGGTCGAGGCCGAGACCGACACCGCCGATGCGCCCGACTCGGCAGCGGCTGCCGCCGAAGCGCCGGTGAAAAAGCCACGGGCGAAGAAGGCTGCCGCGGCTGAGCCCGTGACCGAGGCCCCCGAGGCGACACCCGTGACCGCCGCGGCGCCTGCGAAGAAGCCCCGAGCAACGAAGGCATCGGCCGACACCGACGAGCCGGCCGTCGAAACCGCGGCTCCGGCCGTGAAGAAGCCTCGGGCCAAGAAGCCGACGGTCACCGAGGAGGTGGCGTCGTAGGGCGGCTGCGTCCGGACGCGCCGCGTCGCGTCCCGACCCGGTCGTGCGTCGCGTGCCGGACGCCACGCGAGAAGCGGGATCTGGTCCGGATCGTCCGGACGCCCAACGGTCAACTGATGATGGATGAAACCGGCCGACTGGCCGGCAGGGGTGCGTACCTCTGTCGGGAGCCCGGCTGCTGGACACTCGCCGCCGAGCGAGGCGCCCTTGGGCGAGCGCTCGCGGCCCCGGTCCCACCGGCCCTCCGCGAGGTGCTGCTGGCGGGTCTGGCGACGACGATGACAACAGGAGGAGGAGCCCGTGGCCAGGAGTAGGAGCGGCACCCGCGGCCGTCGCGGTCCGCGCAAGCCGCCGCGCCGTCCCGGCGACGCGAATTCGCAGGTCCAGACGATCGACCCGCGTGAGCGTGGCGCGATCGAGCTGCCGACGACGATCACGGTCAAGGAGCTGGCCGAGCTCCTCGCGGTCAACCCGGCGGACGTCATCCGCGAGCTGATCAAGAGCGGGATCTTCGCCACGATCAACCAGCTGATCGACCGCGACACCGCGTCGCTCGTCGCGGGCGAGCTCGGCTACGAAGTCGCCGAACCGATCGTTCCGACCGCCGGCGTGGCCGTCGAGGGCGAGGAGGAGCGCATCATCGCTCCGGCCGCCAAGGAGGTCCTCTACGACGAGGACGACGAGGCCGATCTCAGCACCCGGGCCCCGATCGTGACCGTCATGGGTCACGTCGACCACGGCAAGACGAGCCTGCTCGACGCGATCCGGACGACCGAGGTCGCGGCCGGCGAGCGCGGCGGCATCACCCAGCACATCGGCGCGAGCGAAGTGGAGCGCAACGGCAAGCGGGTCGTCTTCCTCGACACGCCGGGCCACGAGGCGTTCACCGCGATGCGCGCCCGCGGCGCGAAGGTCACCGACATCGCG
>JANLYK010000304.1:0-3627 GCA_031365595.1 Chloroflexota bacterium
ATCGGCGGACCTGATCCGCTACTACGCCCAGACGGCCGAGGACAACCAGTACTACGAGCACCCGTTCGACAACCTCGGCGATGCCTCGGTCCACACGAAGTCGATCCTCCGGCCGCACGGCGTGTTCGCGGTGATCAGCCCGTTCAACTTCCCGATGGCCCTCGCCGCCGGCCCGACCGCGGCCGCTCTGCTGGCCGGCAACACCGTCGTGTTCAAGCCCTCGTCGGCCGCCCCGATCTCGGGCGTCAAGCTCGTCGAGGCCTATCGCGACGCGGGCGTCCCGGACGGCGCGATCAACCTGGTGATGGGCCCGGGCGAGACCGTCGGCGCGGAGCTGCGCGAGAATCCCGGCATCGACGGGATCGTGTTCACGGGGTCGTACGAAGTCGGGATGGACCTCTATCGGACGTTCTCGTCGCGCTTCCCGAAGCCGACGATCGTCGAGATGGGCGGCAAGAACCCGGCGGTCGTGTCGCGTCACGCCGACCTCGAGGAGGCGGCCGAGGGGATCATGCGCAGCGCTTTCGGCTTCGGCGGCCAGAAGTGCTCGGCCAATAGCCGGGTGTACGTCGAGAAGCCGGTTCACGACGAGCTGATTCGGCTGCTCGTCGAGAAGACCGAGGCGATCACGATCGGCGACCCGCTCATCCGCGAGAACTGGCTCGGCCCGGTCATCGACCAGAAGGCGGTCGATCGCCACCAGGCCGCGGTCGGCGAGGCGCGCCGCGACGGGCGGGTCTTCACCGGCGGCGAGCACCTCAAGGATCGCGGCATGGACCGCGGGTTCTACGTGGAGCCGACGGTCGTCGGGCTGCCGGCCGACCATCGCCTGTTCCGCGACGAGCTGTTCGCGCCGTTCACCGCCGTCGCCGCCGTGGACTCGTTCGACGACGCGATCCGGCTGGCCAACGAGTCGGTCTATGGGCTGACCGCCGGCGTCTATTCGGAGGACGAGGGCGAGGTCCAGCGCTTCCTCGACACGACCCAGGCGGGCGTGCTGTACGTGAACCGGCGGGCCGGAGCGACGACCGGGGCGTGGCCGGGTGTCCAGGCGTTCGGGGGCTGGAAGGGCTCGGGCTCGACGGGCAAGAGCGGCCTGTCGATGTACTACGTCGCCCAGTTCCTGCGCGAGCAGAGCCACACGATCGTCGACTGACGCTCCCCGTCTAGGGGAATCTGGATGGCGCGCCGCTCGTGCGACGCGCCATCTGTTGTCCCGGGACAAAGGGGAGCCGCGGGTTCAGCGCCCGAGGCGAATCGACGTGGGGCCGACCGACGCGTAGTCCGACAGGCACTCGATGTCCGTGCAGAAGTCGAGGTATGCATCGGCGTACACCGTCGCGTTGCCGCCTGCGAACTTGCCCTGATCGGCCCGAACGACGACCGACCATGACGCGCTGCCTGTAGCGGCGGAGCAGGAAACCTGCGTCCCACCCCAACCGCGGATCGTGTTGAACCGCCCGACGACCTGTTCGAGCTGGGTCGCGACGAAGACGTCGGTGATGTCCTGGGAACAGCTGATCGTTCCCGAGATCGTCGCAACGCCGGTACGGCCGTTCACGCTCGCGGAGCTGATGGTGACCGCATCCAGCCCGAGGTCGGCGTTGCCGCCGCCGGTCGTGTCGGCGAGGGCGGGCGTCGCGACCGAGGCCAGGAGGATGATGGGGAGGACGATCCTCGCGAGAGTGGAGACACGAGACATGGTGCAGTCCTTTCCTGTCGATCTGGGTTGATCGGTGAGGAGACGTGCGACCGCCTGGATCGTTACACGCGGTAAGCGTCCGAAGCCCACTCGTTAGGGGCCGCTTGGCAGGAGTCGGTTTCGGCGTGCCGTGATAGGGTCAGGCTCTTGAGGATCCAGGAAGCGAACGGTCCGCGCGCCCCACTTCACGGTCGCCAGCGCGGAACCCAGCCAATGGCGAGACCCACCTGACGATCCTCGTCGCGCGCTGAAACCGCGTGACGGAAAGGGCCACCCGCCCATGCATTCCTCCCCACTGCGCAGGCTGACCAGCCTGCTCGCGGCCTCCGCACTCATTGCCACGTTCGCCGTGGCAGCGGTCCCCGCCGCGGCCCTCGCTGCGGCGCCGCCCGCGCCGTACTTCAATGGATTCGAGAACTCAGGTGACGCGGTCAGCCCATCCAATTCGACCGACACCCAGGCGATGTTCGATGTGGCCCGCGTCGCCTCGGGGACCGGTGGCCGCACTGCCGCATCCGGAGATTGGTACGCCACGGCTGCCGCGAACGACTACTACTCCGGACCGCTGAGCCAGTTCACTCGGTTCGGTGGCTACAGCAGCGCGTTCCCGGTCGGCGGCTACAAGACGTCGATCGACATCTATCTCGACATGGCGCGGGCGACCGGTAGCAACGATGTCCGGTTCGACTGGAGCTCGGCCATCAGCGACACCTCGGTGTCCCCGACTGCCCATCGTCGCGACTTCATCTTCAGCGTCGGGACCTCGACGACGGCAAACCAGTTCGTCATGAGCGCGAGCAACAATGCCCCCGGTTTCCCGGCGAACCCCGGAAATGATCCCTTCACGGTCTCGGCGAGCGGCTGGTACACCTTCCAGCACACGTTCCGGGACAATGGCGCGGGCGTCCTTGCGGTCGACCTGAAGGTCCTCTCCGGGAGCACCGTCCTCCACACCTGGACGCTGAGCGATCCGAGCGATGTCATCGGCACGACCGTCGGGGGCAACCGATACGGCTGGCTCGTCGACAACGGCTTTGCGGACCTGGCCCTCGACAACATCACCAGGTCGAACGTGGTCCCTTCGTGCACGGCGACCGGGTTCATGCGGGATGGCATCGACCTGACTGCCGCCCAGATCGGTGGCGCGGTCGCCGGCCCGCTGAACGCGACCGGCTGCAACATCGGTGCCTACTTCGATGCCGCCCATCCGGGTAGCGTCTCGAGCGCGGACATCTACGGCGCGAATTACTACGGTGTCGTCGTCAACGCGGCGGCGGTCGATGTGGCCACCACAACCATCCACGACATCGGCGAGAGCCCGTTGAACGGATCGCAGCACGGTGTCGGTGTGCTCTACACGACCATCAACCAGGCGGGGGCCTCGACCGGGACGGCAGCGACCGGAACCTTGAGTTCCACCACGATCACGAAGTACCAGAAGAACGGCGTCGTGATCAGTGGCTCCGGCGCAAAGGTGTCCCTCCTCAACAACACCGTAATCGGCGAGGGCCCGGTGAACTACATCGCCCAGAACGGGATCCAGATCTCGTTCGGCGCCTCGGCACGGTTGGTCGACAACGACGTGAGTCTGAACAACTACACGCCGTCCAAGGTCACGGCTTGCGGACTCCTGATCTACAAGGCCGGAGGCGTGAGCGGAGCGACCAAGACCGGCATCTCCTACATCAAGGCCGACAACAACTTCCACAACAACGAGACCGACATCTGCAACTTCGGCAAGGGTGGGGGCTTCAGCCTCTAGCTACTACGGACGCAGCAAGAGGAGGGCCGGCCCCGTCGGGCCGGTCCTTCGGCGTCCGCCGGCTGCGGCGCCATCCGGGCGCGGACGTCCGTCGCGGACGATGCTCTCGCATGGCGGCCGCCGGGCTCGGTCTGATATCCTCGACCAGGAATATCCAGTCTGC
>JANLYK010000338.1:0-1553 GCA_031365595.1 Chloroflexota bacterium
GATCAGCGCTTCCTTCTCGGGCAGCGCATGGACGGCCTCGACGATCTCGCGGGGCAGGGCCTCCAGCAGGGCGTCGAGGTTGTCGATCGATTCGCGATGGTCAGCGGCCAAGCCGGGTCCTCCCTCGGGGATCGCGATGACAGGTCAACGGACGCCGGCCGGCACGAGCGCCGGCTCGGCGACACGGACGAGCGTGTCCTTCATGAGCAGCGTCACCGTTGCGATCGTACCGAAGCCGGCGTCTTCGAGCCGCCGATCGATTGGCGCCTCGTACGTCCGGACGGGGGCGATCACGCCGGGACTGCGGTGCGCGGCGGCATCGCGCTCGGTTCGCGAACGGATCACGCCGAGCGCGAATTCGGCAAGAGCCGACACGTCGGCCTCTGGCCGGGCGAGGAGCTTCAGGTAGTGCGGCTGGTCCTCCTTGGCCACGCCGATCTGGGCAAAGGCGCTGAGGCCGGTGCCATCCTTGGCCGACTTCGAGCCGTCCGGGCTCTCCTGGACGAAGGCTTCGACGTCGGCGAAGCGCAGGATCGGCGCCAGGCTCGAGCGCGGCACCCGCCAGTTCGTACCCTGGCGCTCCCAGTCCGGCAGGCGGATCCCCTCGAGGCGCTGGACGGGCTGGGGCGTGGCCGCGGCGTAGAGCCGGGCGAGCGGGAGGGCGTCGAGCGGGATCGCGGGTCGGATCCCGGCCGCGCGGGCCTGCTTCTCGGTCCAGGGGTCAGGCAGCGCTCGGTCGCCCGGTCGGTGCAGGATCCGCTCGTCGCCGTAGCGCGCGAATCCGGCCTGCATGAACAGCTCGACGTTGCCGTCCTGGTCGGTGCACGCGACGTGGAGCCGCCACGGACCGCGCTTGTTCGCCTCCCGGACGACCTGGTTCACGAGCCGGAACCGGATGTCGCCGACCGGACCCGACCCGATCCCGTCGAGCTCGACGATCGTCCATTCATCGCGGACGGAGTCGCGCTCCACCCGAATCAGGCCCGACAGCCGGCCGGACTCCTCGTAGACGTACATGAGGTCATGCGGCTGGAAGGCGCCCAGCGGCAGCCGGAACAGGCTGAACACCCCGATCGGCCGGCCGCTGACGGGCAGGCCCAGCGAGCGGGTCGACTCGGCGGCGACCTGGCAGAGCCGCGAGAGTTCGCCGAGAGCCGCCAGGTCGGTCAGGCGGGCGACCCGGACCTTGCCACTGGCCGACCGGCCCGAGCGCGTCCCGGTCACAGGGCGTTCCGCGAACGGCGGGTCGGGTGCGGGCGGCGACCGGAGCCCTCACCAGGGTCGTCATGCTCGCTCGCCATCGCGGCCACGAGCCGGTGGAACCGGGTCTCGCCGGCGAGCTCGGGATGGAACGAGGTCGCGATCACGTTGCGCTCGCGGACGGCCACGATCCTGCCGTCGTCGAGGCGGGCGAGGACGTCGACATCGGCCCCGACCGACTCGATCACGGGCGCCCGGATGAAGACCGCGTGAACGGGCGTGTCGCCCAGAACGGGCACGCTCAGCTCCGCCTCGAACGAGTCGAGCTGGCGGCCGAACGCGTTGCGCTCGAC
>JANLYK010000370.1:0-2531 GCA_031365595.1 Chloroflexota bacterium
GGTTCGTGCCGTCGACGAGGAGCCGGGTCGTGCCGGTCATGGGGTCGTTGCGCGGCGAGAGGCGGGTCACGGGCCAAGGGTAGACCCCGGTAGCATTCGGCGGCGATGACCACCCCCGGACTACTCCTGCTTGTCGACCTCGATGGCGTCCTCTACCGCGGCGCGGAGCCCGTGCCCGGCGTCGGCGCGCTTCTGGCGGCGCGGGCGGCCCGTGGCGACGACGTCGTGTACGTCACGAACAACTCGATGTGGTACCGGACGGAGTACGTCGCCCGGATCGCCGGGATGGGCGCGCCGGTCACCGCCGATCGGATCGTCTCGTCGCCGCGTGCGACCGCGCTCTACCTGCGCGAGCACCAGCCCGAGATCGAGCACGTCCTCACGCTCGGAGCGAGCGGCCTCGACCGCGAGCTCGCCGACGCCGGTTTCCGTGTGACCCGGGCGGCCGACGCGACTGAGAAGATCCGCGGCGATGGGGTCCTGGGCAGCAACGGGGAGAACGGCTGAGAGGCGGCCGGCCGACCGGGGGCGGTCGTCGTCGGACTCGATCCGGGGCTCGACTACCTGCGCCTGGCTGTGGCCACCGACTGCATCCGGGCCGGCGCCCGGTTCATCGCCACGAATCGCGATCCCCAGTATCCGACCGAGCGAGCGATCCGCCCCGGGGCGGGCTCGATCGTGGCCGCCGTCGAGACGGCCAGCGGGGTGAGCCCGATCTCGATCGGCAAGCCGTCGCCGTACCTGCTCGAGGAGGCGGCACGGGTCGTGGGCCGGGAGCCGACCGAGGCGATCATGATCGGCGACGGGCTCCCGACCGATATCGCTGCCGCCCTGGCCGTCGGCGCGCGGAGCGTCCTGATGCTGACCGGGGTCACGACCCGGGCCATGGTCGAGGCTGCGCCGGCCCATGAACGCCCGACCGCGGTCGCCGCCGACGCTGCCGAGCTGGCGGTGATCCTGGATGACCTCGCCGGCTGATCCGACGCGGGGGATCGCGGTGGCGACGCGCTTCCACGAGCGATTGGTCGCCCACCATGGCCGTTGAAGGATCGTTGCCCTCAAACGAAACGAGTCCCGAGGCGAAGTCGTTTCGCTTGATCGAAACGACCTCGAATCGACTGCGCTGGGCGACGTCCGGCAAGCGGCACGGCGCAGGCCGTCATCGAATGGCGGGCGGTTAGGCCGACATCTGCGGCCCGCCAGCCGGCCAGGCAGCGAACTCAGTGCGCAGGCGGGCCAGCGTTGCCTCGTCGGCGAAGGCGACATCGAGGGCGTGGCGATCGATCGCCCAGAGCTCGTCGAGCGTGAGCCCGATCTGGTCGAGGGCACGCCCGTACTCGTCGGTCAGTGTCAGGTCGGACACTGTCGTGTCGTCGGTCGACAGGGTGACCGGGACGCCGAGGCGGTGCAGCCGCGCCAGCGGATGGGTGGCGATCGAGGGCACGATCCCGGCCTGCCAGTTCGAGCTCGGGCAGAGGTCGAGGGTGACCTGACGGGCGATCAGCTCGCGACAGAGCGCCGGATCGTCGATCGCGACGGGGCCGTGGGCGATCCGCTCGGGCTCGAGCTCGAGTGCCCGCCGGACCTGGGCGGCGCCGCCCCACTCGCCGGCGTGAACGGTGATCCGCAATCCGCCATCGCGGGCCGCGTCGAACGCCGCGCGGTGGAGTTCCGGATCGGGAAATCGTTCCTCTCCGCCGGCGAGGTCCCAACCGGTCAGCCCGGCGTCAAGGAACCCGGCCGCGACGCCCGCCAACTCCACGTTCGCGGCCGGGTCGTGCGACCGGAGCGCGGTGCAGATCAGGCGGACCTCCGTGCCGGTGCGGGTGGCCGCGTCGCGAGCCCCGCGCGCCACCGCCGCGATGCCATCCGACAGGGAGAGGCCGCGCGCGACATGCAGCAGCGGCCCCCACCGGATCTCGACGTAGCGCACGTTCTCCGCGGCTTTCGTCTCGACCAGCTCGGCGGTGATCCGCTCGAGCGCCTCGGCGTCCTGCATCAGGGCGATCGGCAGGTCGAATGCGCGGAGGAGCTCCGCCTGGGACGTGCAGGGCATCGGCGCGACGAGCACGGCCCGCATCGCCTCGACGTCCCGAGGCGCATCGACGCCCCGAGTCCGGGCCAGCTCCAGCGCGGTCTCGACCCGGAGCGAACCATCGAGATGGAGGTGGAGCTCCGCCTTGGGCATGGCCAGAAGCGCCGCTCGGCGGTCGGCGCTCGCTCCGGCGCCGGCGCCGGAGCCACCGTCAGAACCGGTCGGGACGAGGGGCCGTGGCATGACCCGATGCTACGATGCCGGCGATGTCCCGGTCCCTCCAGCATGTCGTGCTCGCCGTCGGCTGGCTGCTGATCGTCGCGGTGATCGCGGTCGGAGGCGCCGGTCTCGTGGCCGCCACCGCCAATCAGCCGGGCACCGCCGGCCGGCTCGAGCTCACCGCCGAGACCGACCGCCCGGCCGCCGCCGCCCTGATCGCTGCGCAGACGGAGCTGACCGACCTCGCGTCGGACGTCGAGCGCCTCGGCGAGCTGGG